>JAITBH010000084.1 GCA_031283745.1 Candidatus Ectomicrobium neotermitis
TCAAGCATTTTCTTTTCCAAATTATCTTCTCTGATTTTTTTGACATTCATCACCCATATTCCACCAGCAAAATATGTGTTCTCAAATTTTGTTTTATTTTCGTAAGAAAGATGAGACAACTCATTGTTGTCAAACTTCATAAAAGCATTTTTGACAGCCGCTATATAATTATCCTCCAAATCCAAATCCCATAGTTCTGATATGTCATCCATAAAAACAACATCTACGTCAGAATAAATAATTTTATCAAGCTGAAGAAAAAATTGTGATGCAAAACACCTTATAATGGTATCGCGTGTAAATTTGTAAGAGTTTTTCTTCTGGTTTTCAAAATTGCCGCTTTCCCAAGCTTTTTGCAAAAAATCTTGCGTGTTGATGAATTCAATCGTCGCATTGTTATGTTTGTTTACTATAGACCCAAGAAGAACTCTGTTAGTTTCTGAAATATCTGAATGCAAAACAAACATCCTGTAATACACATCTTCTTTAGCCATATAGAGCAATGTATGAAACGCTACTGCAGCAGGAATGACATAATCATCATTGAAAGAAAAAAAGATAGGAATTTCTTTTTTCATAAAACATTTTCCTTTTTTACAGCTTACAACCTCACTTATCTTTTCCGTGAGATGTTGTATTAACAGTTAAAACACAAAATTTTCCGCCAAATATATAGTATTTGGCTTTATCTCTATAAACCTTTTTTCTAAACAATGACAATTTAGAGAACAATTTATATTTCAACACATAATATTCTTTATCAGGACAATGTTTTCTTATTTCAAAACCATATTTGTTGGCAAACTCGGACAATTTATTTTTTGCATAAGTTTCATCTTCTATTCTCTTTGCAACTCTTTTGGAATCAACATCTGTCATTGTAGAATCAGGTCTGCCATACCTATAAAAATAAACTGCATTTGAAACTACAGCTATTTTGTTTGAATAGTAAGCCGCTGAATAGGTAAACATAATATCTTCGCACAATCGTCCTTTTTCAAAAACAAGATTAAAACTATTCAGAAAATTTTTTCTAAACAGGTATCTACAAGCAGAGGGCAAATTTGCGATGTCTGTAATGTGAATTTTATCGTCAATGTTTGAAACAATAAAACTACTTGCAAATTTCACATCAAGATCTGGATTTATTTTTCCTGACAAACTAAATCCGCTACAAGTCATATCAGCGTTGGAGTTGACCGCTGCGTTTATCATTTTCTCGTAATAATCAAGATTTATATAGTCGTCGCTATCCATAAAATGAATATACTCGCCTTGAGCTTGTTTAACCCCAACATTTCTTGCTTCAGCCAACCCCATATTTTCTTGCTTTATAATTTTAATGCGGTTGTCATTTGAGGCATACTGTTTATAAATCAAGCAAGAATTATCTGTTGAGCCGTCATCCACTATTATTATTTCAAGATTTTTATATGTCTGAAAAATCAAATTTTCTAAACATTGCGACAGATATTTCTCAACATTGTATACAGGAACTATTATGGAAATGAGGTAACTGTTGTTCATAATTATTCAATCCTTATTAAGCCTTTTCTTGGCGGGGTTACCTATGACAGTTTCTCCCGCACCGACATCTTTTGTAACCACACTCCCAGCCCCTATCACAGCATTTGAACCTATTGTTATTCCTGGCAACAATGTTGAATTTGCTCCTATTGAAGCACCGTTTTCAATTACAATTTTTTCAAGATTAAAATTTTTGTTTCCAGATTTCGGGTATCTGTCATTGCAAAATGTGACATTGGGACCAACAAAAACGTTATCTTCTATTACCGTCCCGTTCCACAGTTGAACACCGCATTTTATCGTTACATTGTCCCCTACAATCACATCGTTTTCTATAAAAACATTGGCACAAATATTACAGTTTTTCCCTATTTTTGCCCCATCCAAAATTACACAAAACTGCCAAACTCTTGTCCCCTCGCCAATATCGCTGGTTTGAACATCTGCCAATTCGTGTATCATTTTTTGCATTCCAAGAATTTCTCGTAATCTCTAATGTAATCTTTCTCATTGTAGTGTTGATTTGCCAAAACTAATATCACGCAGTCTTTGGAAAAATTTGTAAATTCTCTCCAGACATTTCCTTCCACATAAATTGCCGAAAGCGGAGAATCTAAACGCAATAACTTCTTTTTTTCCCCATCGTCCAAAACAAAATCGCAACTTCCACTAACGCATATAATATACTGTTTAAGATTTCTGTGGCTGTGTTTACCTCTTACAAAATCCCTTTTAGTCCCAAAAATATAATAGACCCTTTTGATTTCAAAAGGGATATTTTTTTTGCTTTCTAAAGCAACAAGAGAACCGTTTTTGTCACCATGTTTTTGTAGTTTGACGATTTTATAGTCCATTGTTCTGCTCGTCCCTCCACGACAAAAACCTCTTTATTCCTTCCTTAAAAGATATTTGTGGATGATAATTCAATAAATTCTTTGCTTTGGTGATATCGGAAATAGTTTTATCAACATCACCTTTTTGAGACGGCAAAACTTCTCTCGTTGACTTCTTTCCAATCTGTTTTTCAATGATTTCTATCATCTCGTTTAAAACTATGGGATGGTCTCCCCCGAGATTAATTATCTCGTAAGGAGTCTTGTCGTATTCTATAGCGGCACATACTCCGTCCACAATATCATCTATATAGGTGTAATCTCTTTTGGTGTTTCCATCACCAAAAACAGGGATGGGTTTTCCCGCTTCAATTAGGTCTACAAATTTTCTTATTGCTAAATCGGGGCGCTGACGCGGGCCGTAAACAGTAAAAAATCTTAAACAAACCGAATGTATATTGTAGAGGAAAGAATAGCTGTATATCATTTGTTCGCAAGCAGACTTTGTGGCAGCATAAGGAGAGATAGGTTCGCTAACTTTTAAGTCTTCCGAAAACTTTTCTGCAACACAATTTCCATAAACAGAAGACGATGACGCAAATATCAGTTTTTTTATGCCTTTATTTTTCATTCTTTCCAACACATTTAATGTCCCAAGTATATTTGCAATCACAAACTTCTCAGGGTTTTCTATCGAAGCCCTGACACCTGCACTTGCCGCAATATGAACTACTGCTTCTATATCGTTTTCATTAAGAATCTGTTCCATAATTTGTTGGTCACAAACATCGCCGCGGTATAATCGATAATTTGGATTGTTTAAATTGCAGGCAATATTTCTTTCTTTCAGAGATGGATCGTAATAATCGTTGAAATTATCAAGAACAACAACTTTTTTGCCCACAAGCAACAGTTTGTCGGCAAGTGTTGAACCAATAAAACCAGCTCCTCCGGTAATTAAAACGCACATTTTATTCCTCTCTATCTATGGCTTTCGTCTAAAGCTTCTAAAGTTGCCTGAAGGTAGGCATATCCATATTTTCTATCGGGTTCTAAATAAGCCCCTTCTGCCCATTCATTCCAAGCGTTTATAAAAACAATCTGTTCATCTTTTGCTCGATTTTCTTTTGTCCAAGCGATGCAATATTTAAGCCAATCTTTATAAAGTTCTGGGGTTAGACCAAACAAAATACTGCCGTTTATTGGAAATCGAGAAGTGTTGTCCCACGACGGAAAACATGCTCTAAACAAGATGTAATTTTCTTTTTGAAAGTTCAAATAAACCTTATCTCTTATATAAGAAGCCATATTATATATCATTCCACTAAAATTCGGGTTTACATAACCTGCGACCTTTTTTAGCGGAACATTCAAGGCTTTATTTTGATTATTTCTTAGGTTGTGAGGTGGAAAATCACAATAAGCATCAAAACCCCACTGAGCAGGGTCGACGACATGATCTCCGCTTTCAAACATCTCGCTTGTCCGTGCATACACAAGATACAAATCCCCAATGCCGCTTTTTTTTGTCAAATCTCTTAAATTGTCAAAGAATTTCTTTACCTTTTCTTTCTTGAAAAGATGCGGTTTGTATACAAGCAACAAAGGTTTTCCGCTTATTCTTATGTAGCGTTCGTCGTGCCAAAAAGCCTGCATATCGTCGAAAAATTTCTGGCTGTCATCCTCTTGAAATTTCTGTTCAATGATAAGTTCTTTATTTCCCGAATCCCATCTCCGAGTCCAGTTTTCCAATGCCCAACAAAAGCAAAAAGGAAAGTTCAATTTTTTGTTGGCAAGATAATTGTTAAAGGGTTTATCCAATATTTTTTCACCTGAAAACCAATAATAATATGCACAAAACCCATACAACCCATACATTTTAGCCAGCTCAATTTGTCTAAACATAACATCATCGTGAGACAAATCGTAAAAACCCACATCTATTGGCAAACGCGGCTGATAATGACCTGTAAACAGGCTCTGAGCTTTCGTAACATTAAACCACTCAGTAAACCCTGCACCGTGATTTTTGTTGTTTAGTTCTGTGGGATAAAACTGCGGAAGGTAAAAAGCTAAAAGTTTGGTGTCAAACTCTTTTTGAGATTTAGATTCTGTTATGGGAACAAAATCGTTTTTGTTGTCTTTATTTTCAATGTATTTGACAAATTCGCTGTAGAAAACAATGTTCTCTTTGTCTTTTATGTATTTAACAATCCACTTATTTCTGAGCCTTTTTCTCAACTCTTTTTTGGGGATAAAAACACAAATCAGGTTTA
Source organism: Candidatus Ectomicrobium neotermitis (assembly GCA_031283745.1). GTDB lineage: Bacteria > Elusimicrobiota > Endomicrobiia > Endomicrobiales > Endomicrobiaceae > Ectomicrobium > Ectomicrobium neotermitis. Next base: position 4,637 of record JAITBH010000084.1, read on the forward strand.
TTATTAACTTTTTCATTTACCTATCTTCTCCGTATCGACTCTTGCATAGCCTAAGTTAAAGGAACAAGAGGAATTGGGCTGCTTAAATTCGACTGCTTTATTATTATTTTTTCAGATAATCGTATCCATTTGGAAATTTGATGTTTACGCAACAAAGCTTTGGGGATAAAACTTTTTATGTCCTCAAACTTCCACTTCCCGTCGGAGCCCCCTCTCCCAAAATGCGAACACATAATTTCGTCTGTCCCTTTCATAAAGAACTCAAGACAATAAATCCCCAAAAAATATCTGCTCTTTATGTAATTGTGTTTTGTGTAAATCCCGTCGAAGACATAAAACTTATGTTTTTGTTTTATGCACTCCTCTCTCACAAGCCAGCCCGTATCTTTTTGCTCCACCGTGCTTTTATTGTCTGAATTAGCCCAATTTATATCTGGACACAGCGACGGAGACCCTAACTCTTTGTATTTTTGAGTATCAAACATCGTTGCATAAACCTCAGGGAAGTCTATCGACTTATAAATATTAAAGATTGACGGTGTTCCCAGCAGAGTATAGTCCCCGCTTTTCATCTCGTTTATCACATCGTCGTCCCAATATTTCCTTAAAAACACACAGTCGGAATCCATCAATAGAAAATACGGAGTATCAACTTTTGAAATCAGCAAATCTATCGATTTTCCGTGTGCAATGCTTGGCTGATCTTTGCCTTGATCCCTGCTTATTATTTCTACATTGTCATATTTTTGAACTATCTCCCTGAGTTTAAGGAAATCCTTATCTTTGCTTCCGTTGTCGCAAATAATCATCTTCCACTTTCTTCTCGTAAGACGGCTAAAAGAAAAAAGCATCAGCTCTATAAAATGAGAAGTGTTGTAATTTACTGTGAGGATCGTTATTTCCATATCAAAATCCTTAAATTTTATTTTGCGTATTTGATGACTTTTTCTGCGATATATTCTCTGTCGTCTTTACTTACCCACCAACCTACTGGAATGCAAAGATGAGTGTCGTTAAATTTCTGAGCATTAACCAAAGTAGTTTGAAATTCCTTAAACATCGAATGAATATCGTTCCTTGCATGAACTTTAGACGACATTATGCCGTCTTGTGTAAGATTTTTCATCACTTCGTCGCGGTTGTTGAGATGTATCGTATAAAGCCAATAAGAACTTCTCCCATCTGGGTTTTCGGGGGCGGTAATTATCGCTGACTGCCCCTTAAAAGCCTCATTGTAAAACTTAGCATTGTCACGATGTTTAGAAAGAATATCCTCAACATGTTCAAAGTTTTTCGTTCCGATGATGGCACAAACATCGTTCATATGAAATTTATAACCCGCCTCAACAACATCCAGTTCGCACCTTAAATCTATG
>JAITBH010000103.1 GCA_031283745.1 Candidatus Ectomicrobium neotermitis
GCATTGCAATGAGTAAGAATGCCCATGCCGTCTTTAAGCAAAGCCAAGCCGTTTTGACCAATCTTTGCACAGATCTCAATATCCTCATTTTTTATGGCGGCGGCTTCCTGCCTCAAAGCCTCTTTTATGTCTGCGATGGGCAGCCCCTTGTGATTAACAACAACCTTTTCCATTCGCTCAAGCGCCCAAAATAAGTTCACCGCTGTAGGCCGCGATGAGGCTAAATAATCTTTTGCTGCATTGAACTGCTTATAAAAATCCTCAAAACTCTCCGCTTTTATCTGCTTTGCTGCAAGATAAACCCCTATCGCTGCAGCGACCCCGATTGCTGGCGCCCCTCTAACCTTGAGCAGGTAAATAGCCTCAAAAATGTCCTTTTGGTTTTGTAATTCCAAGACTTTCAGCTCATTTGGCAGCCTTGTTTGGTCAATTATGACAAGAGCATCTTTGTCATCATCTAAGTCTACAGTGTCTAAATCTGCGAAATTTTTCATTTTTTCTCCCTTTTGCCCCCTATGGCAATTTTTTTCTGTTTGGGGCGTTAATCTATCAATACAAGCCATAAATCAGTTTCAAAAGTTTACTATAATCGAAAAATCATGAGGAAAAACACCATCAAAAACCTATTTTTTGCACTTACCGTAGTAATTTTAAGCACCCTTTCAGTTCAGGCAGCGGAAAAATATGTCGTATTTTTTGCCCAAACCGCAGAAATTCCCCAAGATGTCCTCAATTTAATCAACAACTCCAAACAATTTTGCCTCAATGTCCCACTCACAGGCGCTCGAGAACCCCCCGAAGCTCTTGAGGAGCTTATCTCTACGGGCAAAATCGAACTCTCCCTCACCTTCATCCCCGAACCAGTGTTCCCCGCTTTGCTTTCCGTCTACAATCAGGGCGGATTGAGAAGCGAACGTATGGAAATATTTGAGAGCTATATCAGCGGCAATAAAAACGACTTTAGAAACAATGTCCGCAAAAACAATTTCGGGCTGTTTTTGAGCAATGGCATAGTTTCAGACCCAATAGTCAGGATTTTTGCCAAAGAGAATTTGAGATGGATAAACATTTCAAACTCATCGACATATATTCGGGGCATCTACAATGTCAGCGGGTTGAACTCATTTTTCACCTATCCCGACTTTCCCAATAATGCCCAAGATGCCCTAAGATGGATTGCAAGCAGAAATGGGACTGTCATTCCTGTGATTTTGACCCCAGCCCACCTCCAAAACAGGGTTTTTATGAGGGATTTGATAACGGCTTTAGACAACCGCAGGGATATTCGCCCAGCATCCCCGCTTTACATCTCTTTGCTAAGGAAAGATTTGATCCGCCCCGCCCCAAAAACACTCGCATACAAAGGCACCCGTGAAACTTCCTCCATAGTTTCGGCCCTAAACGATGCCGTCGCTACGATGATCAGGTATAAAAAGTCAAAACAGTTTAGCGAGCCGCTGTTTAAGAATGCTCAAGACGAGCTCGTTTACATGTGCAACCTATACTTTTTAGACAATAACACTGTCGGCGACACAGCTTTTGATGCCGCTTATGCAAACATTTTCAGGCTCCTAAACGGGGAAGTTCCGATAAATGCAGTTGAAACCCAGATAAATGAACCTCCCCCCATTTTAGAGGAGGGCGCCGAGAGAGCTGTGGCGATAGATAATGGAATAAGAGTAGAAAGCGAGGGGGGCAGTATCAGATATATTGACCTTTTTACCTCAGCACAAGGTTTGACCATCGATATAATTTTTACTCAGGGCAGATGGGACAACAATGTCGATTATGTGGAGCTTTATATCGATATGAACCGTATAGACAATATGGGATTGACCTCAAGCATCGGCGGAACGGCATCTTTAACGCCCTCATCGGCTTGGGAATTTGCACTAAAAATCACCAAAAGGAGTGCAGTTTTGTATAGAGCAACACAGAACGCCCCAGTGGCAGTGGCTGAATTTAATGTCGATGGCGGCGGGAGGATTGTGATACCTGTTACCTATTTGAACGGAAATCCCAAAAATTGGGGTATTCAAGCTTTAGCCATTAAGGAAAAGTCCACAAATGAAAAGAGCTTACTCGACTATTTGAGCCGCAATGAAATAGAGAAGATCAAGGTTTTAAGAGCAGGAACGGCAGTTTTTACAACCGTGAGGTTAAGAAGGTAGACGCGGTATATTATAAAGGTAGGCGAAAAAATGAATTTAGCGAGTTTGTCCATCAAAAGGCCGACATTTATATTCTCCGTTTTAGCGGCGTTTATAATTGTCGGTTTAATTTTAATGAGCAGGATGCCTGTGAGGATGATGCCTGATGTTGAATATCCGTATATATCGGTAAACATCAGCTATTCGGGCGCAGGGCCGGAGGAAATTGAAAGCAGGATCAGCCGTGTTGTTGAAAATGCCATGAGTTCCGCTGAGGGGATAAAGCATATAAGCTCAATTAGTTCCGATGGAAATTCCAGAACTTTTGCCGAATTTGAACTTTCTGTTGACCCAGAAACCGCCCTCCAAGATGTCCGCGATAAAATTGCAGCAGCAAGGCGGCGGTTTCCCGATGATATTGAGGAGCCTGTGGTGCAGAAGTTTGATCCCGAATCCCGCCCTATTATGGTTATCAGCCTCAAATCCCAAATGTCTGCTAAAGAACTTTATGATTTTGCCGATGAGAACTATGTCAAAGAGCTTTTGAGAATTGAGGGAATTTCTAATGTGAATATGTTTGGCGGGGTGAGAAGGGAAATTGATGTTTTGGTGGACATAAAAAAACTTGCACTTTATGACACAACCCTTTCAGCCGTTTCTGCCTCTATTGCAAACAACAGTATGAATGTCCCGGCGGGTCGAATAGCAACGCAAACGGGGGATATTTCCTTTAGAACTATCGGCGAGTATAGAGATGTTGAGGACATTAAAGAGGTTCCTGTCAGTTTTAGGGGCAATGATATTGCAGTGTCTGTTCAAGATGTGGGCAGGGTTGAGGACACTGTCGTTGAAAGGTATAGCGTAGGGCGGATAATTTTTAGGGAAACCGATGGTGAAGTTGTCCGACAACCCTCAATGCTGCTCGCTATTTTTAAGCAATCCGGGGCAAATGAGGTCAACATTTCAAAAGAAGTGATAACCAAGATCGAGGAGCTAAACAATGCCCATAAAGATGATGAGGGCAGCCCGTTTCTGACCTTGGTGACAGACAATGCAAAAAGTATCAGAGAAAATATCACCGATGTCCAAAACACGATTTTTGAAGGGATTTTCCTTGCAATTGTTGTTGTCTACTTTTTCCTTGCAAGCTGGCGATCCACCTTTATTACCGCTTTAGCTCTCCCAAACAGCCTCATCGGTTCATTCATCTTTATGTATTTTTTCGGTTTCAGCATAAATATCGTAACCCTTATGTCTTTGTCGTTAGCAGTGGGCTTATTGATTGACGATGCAATAGTAGTCCGAGAAAATATCTATCGACATTATGAAGGGGGCGAGGAACCTGATGTCGCTGCTCAAAGAGGGACTGACGAGGTGGCTTTAGCAGTAGTTGCAACGACTTGTTCGGTGATAGCGGTCTTTCTACCTGTAGCTTTTATGAGCGGATTGATTGGAAAGTTCTTTAAGGAGTTCGGCTTGACCGTAGTTTTTGCAATGGCAATATCGGTTATAGACGCTTTGACAATAGCCCCAATGCTTTCTGCCTATATCATTCCGCCCCACAAAAAAGCGGGGGAGCTTGAGGCGGTGGAGGTAAAAAAGCCTTTGCCCTCAAGAATTTTCTTGAAGTTTAGCCAGATTGTTAGGGCTTGCACGGCGGTGTGGTTTGAGAAGTTTTATCAGGGCGTGATAAAGGTTTATGAGAAGGTCTTAAAAGTCATTCTAAAACACAAAATTAAAACGATTTTTGTTGTGTTGGCAGCTTTTGCCATTTCCCTCCTACCTTTAGCCTTAGGAAAAATCCCGCTAAATTTTATGCCTACCTCCGAAACCGGGGAGTTCAATATCACCCTCACCGCTCCCCCGGACTATTCAATAGATATGACAAATGAGTTGAGTCAAAAGATTGAGGATATTGTTATGTCTTTTCCTGAGATTGACTTTGTCGTAGCCTCAATCGGGGGCAATAATCAGCTAAACACTGCATCAATGAATGTTCGGCTCGTCCCGTCAAGCAAACGCAAACTTTTAACTGAGGATGTAAAGACGCAAATAAGGCAGGCGCTAAACCAGCTTATCGCCAAAGACACTTTCATTTCCATAGATTCCAGCGGAGGGATGGGGGGGTCGCAAAAACCTTTTGCCTATCTTCTCTATGGCAGGGACACCACACAGCTTTCTAATTTGGCGGATCAGCTCATTGAGAGGTTTAAGACAATACCGGGCTTAGTTGACCTGACCACCAACTATCAATCGGGCAAACTTGAATATCAAATAGACATCGCCCCCGCTAAATCAAAACTTTTTGGTGTAAACACAGTCGCCGCCGGGGCGGAACTTAGAGCAATGATAACGGGAAATACACCGGCAGTTTTTAGAAGCGGGGGGCTTGAATACGATATTCGGGTAGTCCTTGAGCAGCAGCAAAGACGAATAATGGAACATTTTGACGATATTTATGTGGCAAATGTGAACGGCAGACGAGTAAAACTCTCAAGAATTGCCGATCTAAAGAAAGCGTCCTCGCCAAACAGAATATACCGCAGGGACAGATCCCGCTATATTCAAATTTCGGGGAACTTATCGAAGGGTTATAGTATGAGTTCGATACAAAAAGAGGTGGAAAAGGTAGTCGTAGAAAGCAAAAAAGACCCAGCCCTCCAAAGGTTGTGGCAGGGGATAAACCCAGAATACTCGGGCAACTATGACGATATGAAAGACCTCACGAGGAGCATAATGATGGCTGCGATGTTGGGCTTGATTTTCATTTTTATGGTTTTGGCGAGCCTATACGAGTCCCTGATCACGCCGTTTATAATCATGTTAGCCATACCGCTGGGGAGCATTGGGGGGTTCTTGGCTATTTTTCTGACGGGCCGTTCAATGGATGTTTTTACGATGATAGGTATGCTGATGCTTCTGGGGATAGTGGCTAAAAACTCGATAATTTTGGTCGACTATATTCAGCAGCTGATAATTAGAGGGGCAAAAACCGTCGACGATGCAGTAATTGAGGCAGGCAAAGTGAGGTTAAGACCGATACTTATGACCTCTTTTGCACTGATAGGAGGTATGGTTCCAACGGCTTTAGCCCTAAGCGAGTCGGGAAAAGTTAGGCAGGGGGTAGGAATTTTGATAATCGGGGGGATAATCACATCAACATTTTTGACCCTTTTGATAGTTCCGGCTGCCTTTGAATACGCCTACAGATTTAGATTGTGGACAAGAAAAAAACTGCACAGACCGCTAAAAAGGAAAATCGACACACTATGAAAATATGCAGGCACCCAAGAAAAAGCAAAGAAGAGGCTTATCGAGCTTTTACATCCCGTCAGAATAAAACTTTCCATAAGAAGTTTTCCGAAGTTCCTACATCTCAAAGGATAATTTTCGTTCCCCACTGTATGAGGAAAACCCAAGTCTGCAAAGCCGTAGAAAAAGACGGCTATTATTGTTGCGCCCGCTGCGGTGCTTGCAAAATAGGTGCAATTGCCAAGCTTGCCGACAGTTTAGGTTACCCCCCGCTTCTCATTTTGAAGGGGGGCAGGGCAATTTTAAGGATAGTCAAAGAGGCAAAACCCAGAGCAGTTGTGGGGGTTGCCTGTTTTTTTGAGGGGGATCAAGCTTTTAGAATGTTGAGAGAATATGATCCAGCGATTGCAGTGCAGTTTATACCTTTGACAAAAGATGGGTGTTCAGACACAGACGCAGACTTAGGCGAAATTGGGGAGAAGTTAAAAATATAAACAGTTAGACAACTAACGAAAAGGAAAAATGACAATGAAAACAGTGGAATTTAATCAACTTGGACTATCAAATGAGATATTAAAAGCAGTGGCTGACTTAGGTTTTGAGGAAGCCACTCCTATTCAAACTCTTGCCATACCTAAGATGATGACAGGGGTAGATATTATCGGGCAGGCTCAAACCGGGACAGGCAAAACGGCGGCTTTCGGCATTCCGATACTTGAGAAAATCGATACAAAGAAAAAAAATGTCCAAGCTTTAATACTTTGTCCCACCCGCGAACTTGCCTTGCAGGCAACCGAGGAGTTCAAACTCTTAGCTAAACACAAAAGGGGGGTAAATATCGCAGCAGTTTATGGCGGGCAGCCAATTCAAAGGCAGATGAGTGCACTCTCAAAAGGGGTTCACATTGTCATCGGCACGCCGGGCAGGGTCATTGACCACTTAGAAAGACGTTCCTTAAAGCTCGACAATGTGGCGATCTTGGTTTTAGATGAGGCTGACGAGATGCTTGATATGGGTTTTAGGGACGACATCGAGCTGATACTTAAAAATGCACCTGTCAAAAAACAGACCGTTTTCTTTTCAGCCACTATGCCAAAACCCTTTTTAGCCCTGACTAAGAGGTATCAAAACAATCCGCAAACGATAAAAATTGAGAGTGAAAAGCTGACCGTCCCACTAACCGAGCAATACTATTTTGAGCTGCGCCGCCCTCAAAAGCTTGAGGCTCTAACAAGATGTCTTGATCTATATGATCCAAAGCTTTCGATAGTGTTTTGCAATACCAAGAGGCAGGTTGATGAGGCAGCACATTCTTTGCAAACGCGGGGTTATGCGGCTGCGGCGATACACGGAGATATGAATCAGGTGCAAAGAGAAAGGACAATGGCTAAGTTTAGAAAGGGGACTGTGGAGATTTTGGTAGCAACCGATGTTGCCGCAAGAGGCATCGATGTTGAAAATGTCGACATTGTCTTTAATTATGATGTCCCTCAAGACAATGAGGATTATGTCCACCGTATCGGCAGAACCGGCAGGGCTGGCAAAACTGGCGTGGCTTTTTCTTTTGCTGCAGGAAAAGACATTTATAAGCTTCGCGAGATCCAAAAATACACAAGGGCAAATATCAAGAGAAAAAACATTCCGTCTTTAGCTGAGGTTGAAAACATCAAAGCGATTGCAATTTTAGAGACTGTAAAAAGCTATATCAACGGCGATGATATGGACAAGTATGAGAGAATGATAAAAACTTTGGTCACCGACGATATTACGGGTTTAGATGTGGCGGCGGCTTTACTCAAAATGGCTTTTGTTGAGGACAATAAAGATGCCCAAACCATCGAGAATGTAAATTCTGCCGTCTCCTCAGACGGCGGGGCAAGGGAAAAAGGTATGGCAAGACTTTTTTTAAACATCGGCAAGAAAGACAAAGTGAGGGCTGGGGATTTTGTGGGTGCTATAGTTGGCGAAACGGGATTAGATGCGAATATGGTTGGGGATATAAAAATTTTGGACAGCTATTCTTTTGTTGAGGTGCCTATCGATTCGGCTCAGACTGTTATCGATGCACTAAATTCCAGCAATGTCAGAGGCAAAAGGGTAAATGTCGAGGTCGCTAAACCTAAATAGGAGACAAATTAAATGGAAATCCCTCAAAAGTATGAACAGATAGTTCAAAAGATCGCCCGAACCGCAAAAGAAAATGCTTTCAATGTCTACATTGCGGGAGGTTTTGTGCGGGATTTGATCTTAAAAGTTGAGCCAAAGGACTTAGACATAATGGTCGAGCCGCAAAATGCGGACGCTGATGCAAAAAATGCAGGCATAAACTTAGCCCGGGCAATATCCCAAAAGTATAATTTGGGCAACCCAGTGATCTTTGAGAAGTTTGGCACCGCCAAATTGATTGTCGACGGGGAGGAAGTCGAGTTTGTTATGCCCCGTAAGGAATATTATGAGGACAATTCCCGCAATCCCCAGACAGATATAGGGGCACTTGAGCAAGACGCACTGAGGCGAGATTTCACAGTCAATGCCCTATTTTTAGATTTAAGCACTTTGAAGGTTTTAGACCTCACGGGCAAGGGTTTAGATGACATAAAGAACAAAATTTTGCGGGTTACAGACGGTAACAGCGCCGAGACGATTTTTAGACAAGACCCTTTGAGGATTTTGAGGGCTTTTAGATTTAGCGGGCAGCTGGGTTTTTCTATTGACGAGAACACTTTGCAGGCAATGAAAAAGGCAATGCGTAGACTTTCTATCGTTTCGCCCGAGCGCAAAAGGGACGAGATAGTCAAGATTTTGCTCTTGCCAAAACCTTCAAAAATTTTTGCCGCAATGAATGAGATCGGATTGTTTGAACTAATCTTCCCAAGAATTACTTTCTTAACAGATGATTTGATTTGTCATTCTTGGTGCAAAAGTGATGATGATAAAGGGGAGAAATTTTTTGATGGTTTAGAAAGGCTTTTAGATAAGCTCCCGCCGGATTTGTTTTTGCGGACAGCAGGATTTTTTAGAGGTTTTTATACGGAGAGTGTAGATGATACGATGGAGAATTTAAGGTTTCCCGACAAATTAACAGAGCGGATTTATAATACGAATTATGCCATGTATAGCATCGCAGAACATGAAGGCACTTGGAGCGATGCAGACATTAGAAAATTAGCTTTTGAGATAGGCTCAGAATGCGAGCCAGATTTTGATCAGTTAGAAGCAGAACGCAAAAGCACTTGGTGCGATGCAGGCTCTAAGTTCGACACACCTTTGTATCTGTTAAAAATCGAGCAGCCAGAAAATCAAGATTTTGCCGACTTAGCTAAAAGGGTCGAGCAGCTTAAAGCCGCAGGCGAGTTGTTTGTAGATGAAAACTTTATCGACGGAAATAGTTTGATGGAACATTTTGGTTTGGCGGAAGGATACTGGATACAAAAGGCAAAAAGGGCAATCGTTGATGCTTTGATACAAAACCCAAAAATGAGCAGGAAAGAGGGCTTTGAGGCTGCCGCAAAGATAGCTGATGAGGAAAAAGGGAGAAAAAAAATGAGAGTCAGGATAAGGGTTCCCGCATCGACCTCAAACTTGGGGCCAGGTTTTGATGTTTTTGGTGCCGCTTTGGCACTTTATAATGAGTTCGAGGTTGAGGAAGTCAGTCAGGGCGTGATAATCATAGAAGGCATAGGCAAGGATAAGCTGCCGACTGATGAGAAAAACATTGTTTGGAAATATATGAGCGAGGTTTTTAAGGACAAGGGGTGCAAAAAGTTTAGCCTCAAAAACTTGAGGCTTACGATAAAGTGCAATATCCCGCTTGGAGGGGGCTTGGGTTCGAGCGCCGCCGCAATAGTTGGGGGAATTTATTTAGCCAATGCCTTGTGCGGGGGAAAAATCAGCAAAGACGAGATAGCCCAAAAAGCCGCAAAAATTGAAGGACACCCCGACAATGCCGTTCCCGCAGCTTTGGGAGGGCTTTGCATATGTGCACAAAATCTTGACGGGGGCTATGAGGTGCTAAGAACCTATCCAAAAAACTTGCAAATCGCAGTCTGCCTGCCCGACTTTGAAATAAGCACATTAAAAGCCCGCCAAAATTTGCCAAAAAAATATGCCATAGACGATGTGAGGTTTAACCTTTCAAGAGCTTCATTTTTGTCAGCAGCACTAATAAGCGGACGCTATTACCTGTTAAAAACGGCAGCCGCAGACAAAATTCATCAGCCATACAGAGCAAAAAATATCCCGTATATTGACGAAATGTTTGCCGCCGCCGAAAAATCGGGGGCATACGGTGCTTTCATCTCAGGCTCAGGCCCGTCAATAGCAGCTTTTGTAGACCCTAAAAAAGCGAAATCAGTATCAAAAGCGATGGAAAAGGTTTGGGAAGGTAAAAACATTAAAGCGAAGTCATTTGTTTTAGACTTCGATAAAGACGGAATAAAAAGCATAAAAAGGAGGAGTTTATGAATGACAGCAAAGTGTTCTTAGAAAGGAACGACATTTTGTCGGAAAGGGTGATAAGAGGATTAGAGTCAAGGCAAATGGCAGGCTACTATTGCAAAACCAAAGAGGAAGCACTTAAAAAAGCCTTGTCATTGATAGAACCAAAATCAACTGTAGCTTGGGGCGGGGCAGAAACTTTAGGGCAGATAGGTTTTTATGACGCGCTCAAAGATGTCGACTGCAAGGTTATCAATAGAGATACCGCCGAAACCAGAGAGCATGCAATAGAGTTGATGAGGTCAGCCCTGTCTTGCGACACATTTTTTATGAGCTCAAATGCCATCACCGCAGACGGGGAGCTTGTAAATATCGACGGCATGGGCAACCGCACCGCAGCTTTGATTTTCGGACCAAAAAGCATTGTGGTGGTAGTAGGTATGAACAAGGTCTGTTCAGATCTTGATGACGCTATGAATAGGGCAAGAACTTTTGCAGCCCCAATGAATGCAACAAGATTGAAAACTCAAACGCCATGTGCTTTGACTGGGTCTTGTGCAAACTGCAAAAAGCCCGAGAGCATATGTGCACATATCGTGATAACAAGGCTGAGTAAAATTCCACACAGAATAAAAGTGATTCTTGTTGGAGAAAGTTTAGGCTATTAAAGGGAGAGCAAAGTGAGCATAAAAAACATTATTTTCGATGTGGGCGGGGTGTTCGTTAAATGGGATCCAAAGCTCGTGTTTAGGAAGTATTTCAACAGCGAGGCTGAGATAGATGATTTTATGAAAGAAATTGATTTCTACGGTATGAATGAGAAGGGGGATATTGGAATTGAAACCATCACTACAATGATTGGGCAATTGTCTAAGGAGTTCCCTCAATATAAAAATGCTCTTTTAGCTTATGACGTGAATTGGATTGATACGATAGCCTTTGAATATGAAGGCACTCGCAAGCTGGCTCAAGATCTGCATAAGAGCGGGTATAAAACCTATATCCTCTCAAACTGGGAGGGGGACAAATTTCGGATCTTTGATTCTAAATACAAGCTCATAGAGATGGTTGACGGATATGTTTTGTCAGGGGACGTGCGTATAGTTAAGCCCGACCCCGCAATTTACAAGCTCCTTTTAGACAAATACGGCTTAAAAGCATCCGAATGTGTGTTTTTAGACGATTTGGAAAAGAATGTTGAGGGAGCCAAAAATGTGGGCATCGAGGCTTTTGTATTTAAGTCAGCTGCTGAGGCTAAAAAGGATCTTGAGAGCTTGGGTGTCAAGATAAAATAGACGAAATTTTGAACAAGGCGGTCCGTTTTTTGCTCGACACAGAGCCAAAACGCCCGCCTCACTTAAAAAATGGTATTATCGCCGTCGATGGGCGAGTGGCGGAACTGGCAGACGCACAGGACTTAAAATCCTGAGACTCGCAAGAGTCGTGAGGGTTCAATTCCCTCCTCGCCCCTCAAAATCAAAAACTCCAAGCCCGTCAAAATCTCAAACCCCAAGTTCATCAAAATCTCAAATGTCAAAATCCAGAAATAAAAAAATCTCCCCCGGTCGGGGGCGATTTTTTTTGCCTGCACAGAGAAATTTGCAAACAAATCAACCGGCTTTTGGTGCAAAATGGGATGGGGGTTTCCCTTCAACAAGATAGTCATAAAACATATCCACTAAGTTCTTAAATCTTGCACCATAAAAATTACTGCCCGAAAAGACGATTATTATGATCTCATTTGCCTCAATCACTTTACTGAGGTTGTCATAAACCTCACTTTCTCTGTTGCTGTATTGTGTTATATTTTGCTCGGGGGTGAATTTGGATGCAAGAATTTGATTTGTGTATTGCTCCGAAAAAGAATCCCCAATGGTGATGAGTTTTATCTGTCTTTCCTTTGTTGGAGTTTTATAAACGATATATGGGAACGCCAGCCGCTTTTGCAAAAACGCATTTTCTAAAGGGCGGAACAAATTGTTGGCTCTTAATGCTCGAATTTCTTCTAAATCTGTCCCGCTTGAAATCTCTATCGCTTCTATTTGAGGAATTTCCCAGTCCGTTTTATAGATTGTCTTGAGATCTTTTAAGGTTTCAATTGCTACCAAGCCCGCACCATAGCGGTTCCAATGACTGTCAAAAAACGAAACTGTATCTATCCCGCCCGAACGTGCTTTGCTGTCCAAAAAAGTCCGAGTATTGAAATAATTGATGTCACTGCTTTTTAAGAGAGCATTGAAAGTTGCACTGATCTCATCGGCGGAGTTTTTGTAGTAGTCCTCAAAGAACTTATAGTAAGCACTGACCTTGTCTCCGTAGACCTCTTCCCAGCCCGATGCGGCAGATATGCACAAAAATTTCTTACCCTGATTGTCTATGGCTTGCTGAACACTTTTTAATTTTTCAACAGTCAATTTCATACTTTCAATCTCGGCGGCTGAGTCCCCATAAGCAGCCCGATGGTTGTCTACCAAGATTTTGTAGGAATTGTGATCCCTTGAATCGACAATTCTGTTGGCATATGAAATTAAGCGAATGTTTGACGGCAAAAAGAACCTTTTGAAATTGACCAAGTAAAACAAAGAACTCTTAAACCTTATGAAGTCTACTCTCCAGTGAAAATTGTCATAAAACCAAGCAGTAAAAACTTCCTGATATTTTCCCGTTTCAAACCCTTCAAGCAATGGAGGTTTTATTTTGCCACCCCCTCCCATTGACCAGAACGGCAGCGAAGGAATTGATAGCAACAATATTATCAGCAAGACGAAAGCTCGCTTAGCAAAACACAGCTTTTTCATTTATATCCTCCATAATTTTTGACGGACAGGCGGGGTGGTTTTTTGCCATAAATCCGCCAAAATCAGCAAAAACTTAACCCAAAACCTCAGACCCTCAAGAGAAATCGATTGTATTATATCGCAACCCCAAAAACTATCAGCTGCTTTAGTAGCACTCGGGGGGATAAAGTGCCAAAATAGACCCTCAAAACCCCGTTTTGAAATCCGCCAAATCATAGTGGAGGGGTGGGAATTATGAGTGATTTTGCCTCAAAAACCCATTTTGACTTTAGAGCAGTCAATATAATACAATCGATTTCAAGCCATGCAGAGTGAAGTGCGCTGCTAGCTCAATTGGTAGAGCAAACGACTCTTAATCGTTAGGTTATAGGTTCGATTCCTATGCAGCGCAAACCCAAAAATAGGGGAAACCCTATTATTTTTTTTATGCGGGCGTGGCGAAATGGCAGA
>JAITBH010000139.1 GCA_031283745.1 Candidatus Ectomicrobium neotermitis
TTTCCTGTTTGACCCAATTTTTTCGTTCTCTTACAGTTTGCTTCCGTATGAATTTATATCGCTGCAGTTAATACATTCTTTTGCTAACGGTCCGTTTTTGTCGAGCAGTTTTTTTCTTATCTCCATAGCTTTGGGGGAATTGACTATCTCCTCCCCATCCTTAAAAACATTGTCGCAGGGAGGTTTGTGATACCTCTGTTGAAAACGGCAGCAGGGCAGGGTGTTACCGTTTGCATCTAATTCTAAACTCCATGCACGTTTGCAATCTCTCGAGTGCTGATTGATTGCAACAGACCATGGAGGCTGAAAATATATCGCAAATTTGTGGGGCAGGGAGAGCGAACCTTTATAACCGTTTACCGAAACACCTTTGAGTTTGCTTTTGCACGTTTGGATAAATCGTGAATACAAGAAATCGTCATCTTGCGAGATCATTTCCGAAAGATCATTGCTGTCAACGGGAACTGTATAGAGGTTAAAAATCAGCCCTTTACACCCTACCTCTTTGAGCATTTTTACCATGTCGATTAACTCCCGAAAATCGTTTTTTGCACTGGCAAGCAGCTTAGATCTAAGCAGCAAATAAGTGGGGTTTAGGCTGACCAAGCGAGAGACTTTCGGAAGTATGCGGGAAAGCTTTTCTTTGGTGCTGTCGTATATGGAAACTTGAATGTCGCAAATGCTCCCCTTTCCCGAGCTGCTCTTAAATAATTCAGGGCTACAATTTTCCAGCAAAAGACCATTTGTGATCACACCTAAAAGGTGCTTTCTCTTGTTTGCCATATAAGCAAACTCAGGAATATCTTTGTTTAATAAAGGCTCTCCACCGCTAAAAACGATCATCAATAATTTCTTACTCATCTCGAGATCCAAAAGTCTTTCAAACTTCTTTGGTGTCAGCTCATGCTCTTCCCAGTTTGGGGGATTAGCACCAAGTCTTCCAAATATGCAAAACGAACAGTTTAGGTTGCACCTTTTTGTGATGTAAATACATGAAAGAGTGGGATATGTTTTCCCGTTTGGACCTATTTTTTCGTTTAGAAATCCATAGTGCATTTTTAAGTAATTTGACAAAGAACCTTTGGGCAAGTTCATCCCAAAACTCGATTGCTTAAAAAAATGAAAATACCTCAAAAAGCTGTTCAACATAAAATACTCTCCTTTTTACTTATCTTCGTCTTCCCCATAATTGAATAATCTCAAGCCGTCAATGTTATAGATCTTGTCCGCTTTTTCTATGTCCTGCACATCTAAAACACCGTTTTTGTGAGTTGGTTCGCTGTCTGCCCTGTGGCGGCCTGCGGGTATAAGCACTTTGTCTGTTTTTATGTCAGCCCTGTGCAAAACATTCTTAAAAAACACCGCACATAGAGCTGGGATGGAAATCTCTAAAACATAAGGTTTGTCGTGATATCTCAAGTTTTGTGTGGGAACATACTCGGAATTTGTCCCTCCATTGCCGAAATATTGACGGGCATCGCTGTTTAATATCTCTTGCCAAAAACCTTTTTTATCAACACCTATTTTGTATTTGCTGCAAGCGGCGGGCTGAAAGTTAAAAACACACAAAATGCTGTCTTTCTTGTCGACAGAGTGCCTGAGGAAAGCAAAAACATTGTTCGTAAAATCATCACCAACAGCTATTTCATAACTTTGAGGGTTTTGCTCCTCTTCATACAAAGCAGGATTTTCTTTGTATGCCTTGTTTAGATCTCTGACCCACTTTTGCACACTGCCGTTTTGAGGGTTGTCCAAAATATCCCAATCAATTTCATCGTTTAAGCTCCAGCTTTTATCTTGACCAAACTCCTGCCCCATAAACATTAGTTTCTTGCCGCAAAAAGCAAACATAAAACCTATCAATAACCTCAAAGAATCAAACTTTTCTAAATTCTGCCCTGCCATTTTGCCTATCAAAGCACCTTCTTGACCCATAATCTCCGCACAAGAAAAGGGCAAAACAAAATTTTCATTAAAAGCCCCAGAAAACAAATTGGAAAGCTGCCCATAAAACTTGCCTCTTTGCTCATAAGACGAGCCGATAAACTTCAAAAGCTCGTTTGTCCAATTTGTGTTCCACTTATAATTAAAACCTAAGCCCCCTAAGTATGCGGGACGGCTAACACATTGCCAAGGTGTCTTAGCAGATTCTGCTGCATAAGTTTTGGCTCCTCTAAAGTTTTCGCTAATTCCATTGTTTAACCTTTGCAAGAAAGCAATGGCCTCTATATTTTCTTGCCCGCCATACTTATTGGTTATTGGTCTGCGTTCTTTTTGCGGGGGCAAATAAACCATAGGGCTTAAATCGACAAGCCTTATGCCGTCGATGTGATATTTGTCAAACCAAAAGAAGGCATTTGAGATTAAGAAATTGCAGACCTCATTTTTTGAAAAATCAAAAGCAGTCATTTTGTCTGCTTGATTGTCAGAACTGCCCGCATTTTCATACAGCGGTGTTCCATCAAAACGGCCAAGCCCTGATGCCTCTACGGGGAAATTGGCACAAGTCCAATCTAAGATCACTGCGAGATTTGCTTGATGGAGGGCATCTATTAAAGCCATCAACCCTTGCGGGGCACCGTGTTTGCTGTTTGGGGCAAAGCTGCCGGCTGATTGCTGGTTTAAGTCCTGTGCACCGAGCGGGTCAGTTAAAGACATCAGTTCAACATGAGTAAAACCCATTTGAGCACAATAGTGGGCAAGCCGGGATGCAAGCTCTTCATAGGAAAGGATTTTATTGTCTTGAGAGTGCAGCCAAGAACTTAAATGAACCTCGTAAATGGAAATGGGGGTGCTTGCTGCCTCTTTTTGTTTGCGATCTTTTGTCCATTTATTGTCTTTCCAGTCATAAGACAAATCCCAAACGGTAGAAATTGCAGCTCCATCCTCGTCAACCGAATTGCAGTAAAAAGCAAAAGG
>JAITBH010000095.1 GCA_031283745.1 Candidatus Ectomicrobium neotermitis
TATGAATAAACCGCCGCCCTGAGCCTGCGAATAGGAGTTTATGGCGAGCGAGTTCTGTGTAAAAGAAATCGCTGACCCCTCAAAAATCGCTTTGGCTGTTCCGCTTGAGGGGGTTCCTCCTAAAGAAACCAAGCCCCCGATAAAAACTCCGCCGCCTTGAACTTGGATATTGTTAGCACCTGCCTGTATGTAATTTCTATAAAAAGCGACTGTCGAGCCGTAGAACGATAATGAGGAGGGGGCTACTGCCCCAAGTTGTTGTTCTTTATCGGAGTTATTTACAGCCCCAGCAAAAAACAATGCACCGCCTTGCGCCTGCGAGTTTTTGCCCCTCGCTATTATATTGTTGCTTTCAAAAAGCATATTTGAGCTGTAAATGTTGACTAAAACCGAGCCGACATTGGCTCCATTGGCGTTTAAGTCAGCGTTAGCAACTACCCCTGCTGCAAAAAACGCCCCGCCTTGTGCCTGCGAGTTTGCCCCGTTAGCTACAACATAGTTGCTGTTGATCTTGTTGGAGTGCTCTGAAGTGCCGCCTTCGCCATT
This sequence comes from Candidatus Ectomicrobium neotermitis, assembly GCA_031283745.1. GTDB lineage: Bacteria > Elusimicrobiota > Endomicrobiia > Endomicrobiales > Endomicrobiaceae > Ectomicrobium > Ectomicrobium neotermitis. The sequence continues at coordinate 547 of JAITBH010000095.1, forward strand.
GGCTGTAACAGTTGAAAAGATAACCTCTGCGATGTAGTTGTGGTTGGAGGCAACTATGGCATTAACATTGCCTGAGGCATACAAAGCCCCCCCTTGTGCTTGGGCAAGGGCATTGTTTATGGATACTCCATTGTTTGAAAAGCCCAAATATGAACTATCTTTGGGGGTGTCGAGTTTGTGGAAATTCAAGGTGGTAACCGTAACATCAGCAGCAGCGGCACTCTCAGCGTCAACGACTGCTGAAACAAACAATGCACCGCCTGCTGCCTGAGAAGTGGATTGATTCACAATTACTCGGTTTCCTGTGAATTGACTGTTAAATTGGAACGATGTTTGCCCACGAAAAGATGAAAAATCTAACATTCCCGAACCTGCATTGGCAAAATAAATAACGCTGCCTCTAAACTTGGCAGCGTTTTCTATGATGTCGTCGAAATTTGAAATGTTTTTGATGAAGTTTGAGAAGATTAACGACTTGAAAGTGAATGATGGGATGGTACCTGTGAAGTTCATACCTGCAAACAATGAATTTCCATCGATTTTAGACAAACTTGCACTAGCACTTATGCCTGTTATACCTGTAGCCGGGATACCTAATGATCCAACCCCTGTTGCTTTCATCAAATTGGAGTTTCCCAGTATTATTATGTCCCCCGTCCCGGACTGATACGACTCTTGAAAATATGTCCAGCTGCTTACTTGAACACCATAAGAATATATTTGAACGCCCGCAAGTAGGGCGATTGTAAGAATGACCTTAAAAAAACCTTGTAACTGCCTCATTTAATTCCTCGCTTTGTTCTATTTAAATTAAATCAAAAAATATGATGATTAATTATAAATAACTTCGTTATTTACTCTTGGCGAGCATACAACATTTCATTCTGGGATAGCAAACTAAGAATGAGTGGAAGTATGTTTGGCGGAAGGGCAGAGGAGAAGCAGCGGGCAATGGGGGCATTGAGGGCGAGTTGCTTTGCAAACCTGCCTGCCAAGGGTCTGAATCAGGAGGGAAAATTCGAGGCGGTTTTGGGGTAAAACTAAATTGATGAGGTCTTTTTCTATTTTAACCGGGTCTTTTTCTTCCGTGAGAGCCAAAAGCCGGGAAATTCTAATAACATGTGTATCCACAGCTATACCCTCAGTCTTTCTAAAACAGTGGCCCAGCACGATATTGGCTGTTTTGCGGGCAACTCCGGGCAATGTTGTGAGATCTTCCATCGTTTCGGGGACTTTTCCACCGAATTTATCCACAATAATTTTGGCTGTGTTGATGATGTTCTTGGTCTTGTTTCTAAAAAATCCAGCTGAGTGGACAATTACCTCCATTTCAGCGGGGTCTGCCTGTGCATAAGCTTCAATTGACCTGTATTTTTTAAACAAAACTGCCGTAACCTTGTTGACCTGCTCATCGGTGCATTGGGCTGAGAGAATTGTCGCTGCAAGGAGTTCGAAGGGATTTGAGTATTGGAGTGCTATTTCGACGTTTTTGTATCTCTGTTTGAGCAAATTGATGACATTGTCTGCCCTTTTAGCCTTAATCATTTAATATCCCCAAGAGCTGCTTATGGAGCTTTTTGTTGGAGGCTGCAAGCATTGTTGCGTCATTGTTGACAGAGAAGTAGTCCTTTCCGCCTTTATAATCAGTAACCACCCCGCCTGCTTCCTTGATTATGATGATGCCCGCTGCTATATCCCAACCTTTCAGGGTCTCCTCCCAGAAAAAATCCAGCCTCCCGCAGGCAGTATAAGCCATATCTAAAGCCGCAGAACCCAGCCGCCTAACCCCTTGAACATTTAAAACCATATTCTCGAAATTCTTAAAAACCCGATCTTCCTTGCCTTTTATCTGATACGGAAAGCCCGTGACCCCTAAAGATCTCGTAAGCAGGGCGTTTTTGGAACTTTTTATCCTCTTACCGTTGAAATATGCACCTTTGCCTTTCTGGGCGATAAACACCTCTTTGATGGCTGGTGCATAAATAACACCCGCAATGATTTCCTTTTTGTGCTTTAGGGCTATCGAAACGCAAAACTGCGGCAGCCCGTGGACAAAGTTCACCGTGCCGTCGAGCGGGTCGATTATCCAGCAAAACTCTTTTTGTATGTCGCTAACCCCGTCCTCCTCAGCCAAAAAACCGTGAGTAGGAAAATCTTTCTTGATGATGGAAATGATTTTCTTTTGAGAATTTTTGTCGGCTTGGGACACGGGGTCTGTAGCACTTTTATATTCAATGTTGAGTGTTTTCCCGTAGTATTTCATAAGTATACCTGCACCTGCCTCTGCTGCTTTTAATGCTGTTTTTAGATAGTTTGATAGCTGCATGATCTCTCCTGTGAACCTTTATTTTTTCAATATGTTTTCTATCCCTTCAATTTTGTCTCCATTGGCATTTAACTGCTCAATCGCAGTCCTGTCTAAGAAAAAGAACTTCATCTGCTCCCTCTCCCCTTTGTCATAGTTGATGATAAAAGATGACAAATCCTCATTTGGCGCCCACTTGCCTGTTGATTCAAACACTCTGTCGAGGTTGTCGGGATAAGACTGCTTGAGGACAAAGGTGAAATTGTTCATAAGGCGGAGTTCTGTGATCAGCCGACTTGAACCCGGCACAAGAGATGAAAGCACCCCTTTATATGTCCCCATATAGTTGCGACGTATATCCTGAATGCTTTTTGGAGATTTATCTGTCCGCTTGCCATAAGGAATAGCAAAACCTTTTTGCGTCCCCTCATTTATAAAGTGGACAGTGGTAACAATTCGAGGCCGTTTTATTTCAAAAACCCAAACATCAGATTTAAGATACCGCACATCTCCAGCAGGCAAAAGCGAGTAGGCAATATAAACTTGCGACCCTTCCGAAAAAACCCCCAAAGCCTTAAAGGTATAAGAAACGGTAGAAGGCGCCACTGCAATAACTGCCAAGAAAGTGTCCCTCGTATTGTAGGTATATTTATCCATTGCCATTTTAGACCTGCCCAAAACCTCCTGAAACCTTATGTCTGAGTTGATGGTGTAAAAATTGATGTCTTTGGGTAAGGCAATATCGGTCTTTAGATAAAACCCTCTCACCTGCTTGAAATCGACAGGTGCACCCCCACCGCCTTGAAGCTTTTTTAAAAATGATTCGTAATTTCCCTTATTAAAAACCTCATCAGTCCAGCCATCCTCATGAAGTGCTGCCCAGTTCTCGCTTTCCCTTTGAGATGTCGGGGTAGGTGCGGGCTGCCGTGCGGTGGCGGGCTTTTGCACCTCAACTGCTTTCCTTTGAACTGGTGCACAGGCACTTAAAAGAGCTGCAAAAACCAGCAGAAAAATTATATTTTTCATTTTCATCTCCTTATTTGATCCTTTTTATGTCGGCTCCGAGCTTTTTTAACTTATGTTCCAATAACTCATAGCCCCTATCTAAATGGTAAATCCTATCAATGACGCTGTCTCCTTCAGCTGCCAAACCTGCTAAAACCAAAGCTGCCCCAGCCCTCAAATCTGAAACCATCACAGGCGCCCCTGAGAGTTTTTTGACCCCTTTTATGCCTACCGTTTTACCTTTGATAGTCAAATCGGCGCCGAAACGTTGGAGTTCGGGTATGTGCATAAACCTATTTTCAAAGACATTTTCTTTGACTGACGACTTGCCTTCGACAAGGCTCATGAGTGCAGTCCACTGAGCTTGAACATCTGTAGGGAACTTTGGATAAACATCGGTGCTGATGCTTTGGGGTTTTAGCTGCCTCTTATGCTTAATGTGGATTGTCGATTCCCCTTCCTTTATGTCCATGCCCGCAGCTTTGAGTTTGTCTATCACTGCCCTAATATGATCAGCTTCTACATTTTCAAGGACAATATCGCCTTTTGTGATCGCAGCTGCTATGAGGTATGTGGCTGCCTCTATTCTGTCAGGGATAACCGCATGAACTGCACCATGCAGCTTGTCGACACCGTCAATGGTTATCGTTTTGCTTCCCCCGCCCCCAACTTTTGCCCCCATTTTGTTTAAAAAAATAGCCAAGTCGCCTATTTCAGGTTCTTTGGCTGCATTGATTATTCTGGTTCTTCCTTTTGCTAAGACTGCCGAAAGCATTATGTTTTCTGTGGCTCCAACGCTTGGAAACCGTAACTTTATATCCGCCCCTTTCAAGCCGTTTTTAGCACTCAGCCTCACATAACCGCCGCTGAGGTCAATTTCTGCACCCAATTTCTTGAATGCTTTAAGATGAATATCTATGGGCCTAGCCCCGATGGCACACCCGCCCGGCAAAGACACATCAACTTTTCCAAGCCTCGCTAAAAGCGGGCCCATTATCAAGACGCTTGCCCGCATTTTTCTCACCAAATCGTAGGGAGCTATATACCGATAAGCGTCTGAGGCTGCCATTTTGACTGTGCTGTCTTTTTTTTGTGCTTTTTTACCGACAAAGTTGAGGAAGGAAAGGGTTGCATTTATGTCTGCAAGTGTGGGGACATTGTTGATTGTAACGGGGTCATCTGTGAGGAGGGCTGCAAATAATATAGGAAGAGCGGAATTTTTTGAACCTGAAATTCCAACTCTTCCTTTTAGTTTTTTTCCGCCGTCTATTATGATTTTATCCATAAAACCCTGTCTAAGTGCGAATAATCCTTGATTATTTCTAAATTTTTGAAGCCGTTTTCTAAAAAAAGTTCCTGAATTTGGGCAGACAAACCTGAATTTAATTCCACAAGTATATGTCCGCCTTTGTTTAATCTGTCTCGGGCATTTTCTGCTATCTTTTTATAAAAAAATAACCCTCCGTTTGGTGCAAATAACGCTGTCTGAGGCTCAAAGGCGAGTTCGGGATCAAGATTCTGACGCTCAGAGAGGGCTATATACGGGGGGTTTGAGGCGAGTATATCAAATTTACTGTTGCCCAAAGGTTCGAACATATTGCCCAAAATGAAATCAATTTGACCAGAAAAAAGAGCTGCGGCATTCTTTTTTGATAGTGAAATCGCCTCTTGGCTGACATCAACAGCTGTGATTTTTTCAAGGTGGCTGAGGCAGGCGGCGCTGATTGCTATTGCACCCGACCCGCAACATAAATCTAACAGGGAGGTTTTGCATCTCTCTTTGATTATCTCAATGGCTGTTTGAACGAGTATCTCGGTCTCCATTCGGGGTATCAAAACATCTTTGTTGACCTCAAACTCCAAACCCATAAACTCGCATTTACCTAATATATAGTATGTCGGCTCCCTTTTTGAACGTCTTTGAATATAGAGGGAAAAGAGATCAAACTGCCGGGAGGTAGGTTGTTGGGCTGCAATGAAAGGGAGTTTAGACCTTTTTATCCCCATCGCCCCGCTCAAAAGAATTTCCGCATCAACCTGTGCTTGACGTTCCTGTATGCCCGCCTCTCTTAGAGTTAAGGCTGCCTGTTTAAGCAAAACTGAAACTTGTTCACCGTCTTTCATCACTGCCTCCTCAAAAACTGCTCTGCCTTCTTTATACATAGTATCGCCTCAATCGCTGAGTATTGCTGCCGCCTCTTCTTCAATCAACTTAGAGATGAGTTCCGCCAGATCGCCGTCTAAGACTTCATTTATATTGTATACGCTAAAGCCGATGCGATGGTCCGTTATCCTGTTTTGCGGAAAATTATATGTCCTTATCTTTTCGGAACGATCGCCCGAGCCGACCTGCTTTTTCCTATCGATAGCTATCTGCTTTTCCTGCTCGATGACTTTCTGCTCATATAGCTTAGCCCTCAAAACTTTCATGGCTTTTGCCCGATTTTTAATCTGGCTCCTCTCATCTTGACAAGAAACCACAAGCCCTGTAGCCAAGTGAGTGATGCGGATAGCAGAATCTGTTTTATTGATATGCTGACCGCCCGCCCCTGAGGCCCTATATGTATCAACTCGCAAATCCTCTGGTTTTATCTCAATGTCCACATCCTCAGCCTCTGGCAAAACCGCAACGCTGACCGCTGAAGTATGCACCCGGCCAGACGCTTCTGTTTGAGGAACCCGCTGAACACGATGAACGCCCCGCTCAAACTTAAACCCTCTCCAAGCTTTTGGCCCGCTAATTTCAAAAACCACTTCCTTAAAACCGCCTAAGCCTGTGGGGTTTGAATCGATAATTTCATATTTCCAGCCATTTCTTTCGGCAAATCTTGAATACATCCTAAACAAATCCCCCGCAAACAGTGCCGCCTCCTCGCCCCCTGTTCCAGCCCGAATTTCCACGATTATCCCCTTGTCGTCGTTTGGGTCTGGGGGGATAAGAATGATTTTTATCTCATTTTCCATCACAGCTCTGCGGGCTTGGAGTTGCTGCTCCTCTGCCTCAGCCATTTCCCTCATCTGAGGATCAGACGAAGCTTTAAGCTCGCCGCTATCTTTAATATCCTGCAAAAGTTTCAGATATTGGAGATATTTCTCGGAAATTGGCTGCAGATAGAAATGACGTTTGGAGAGTTCCATATACTTTTCATGGTCAGAAACTACGGAACTGTCTCCAAGCTGCTTCTCAATTTCTTTTAGCTCATTATGAAGATTTTCAAGCTTTGTGATAAACATTTTTTCCACCTTTGCGGCTTTCTTGTATACATAAAAAAACAGAACAGATTCGTGCGAATCTGTTCTGTTTTAATCTTGATGACGGTAAAACTATTTTCCAGTTGCGGGATTATCTTTCTTGGATGCTGGTCTGGTCTTTTTTGGGGTAGTGGTGAGAATTTTGCCAGCTGCTTTCTTTTTTGGTGCTGTTGTTTTGACAACTTTTGTTTTGACAACAGTCTTGCCTTCAGTCTTTGCAAATCTCCTTTGGAACTTCTCAACCCTGCCTGCAGTGTCTATAAGTTTCTGTTTCCCAGTGAAAAATGGATGACAGTTTGAGCAAATTTCAAGCTTTATGACGGGTTTTGTCGAACGGGTCTTAAAAGCATAGCCGCAAGCACAAGAAACTGAACAATCCTGATATTTTGGGTGAATTCCTTCTTTCATTTTGACCGCTCCTTTGTCTTTTTATTAGTTTTTTAACACGGGGGCGATTATAGCCGATTGACCCCCCTGAGTCAATTTGCGTGTTTTTTGCCCCACATCCCCCCTGTTTTTTGCCCAAAGCCCCCTTTTTTGACTTGTATAGGCAAAATTGATATTTTGAGCCTATACTTAAACGGACGGTTAGCTCAGCTGGAAGAGCATTTCCCTTACAAGGAAGAGGCCGCAGGTTCAAGTCCTGCACCGTCCATTTCAAAAACCACAAAAACGGTATTTTCCATCAAGGAGCCTCGTTTAGGCTCCTAAACTGATAGATTTTCCGAACTTTCGGCATCTTCAGCTTTCTCAATCCTTCACTTAAAAACCCAAACATCTCTGTTGGCATAGAATAATCTGACAAAACCGCCTTAAAAAGCGGAACATACTGATGGTTTTGCTGTTTGCATTATAGGGAAAAAAGGGGGAATAAAAACATGGATAGAATAAACGACATTGATTTGAAAAACTGGAAAGAGTCAGATGTTTGGACTGACAGTTTGTGGATTATTAACGAGCGAGATAAAAACGGAAAACATGACGGATTTTACCACGGTAATTTTGTGCCGCAAGTTCCAAGACAACTGATTAAAAAATTTTCAAAACAAGGCGATGTTGTGCTTGATTTGTTTCTTGGAAGTGGCACAACGGCTTATGAAGCCGAAGCTCTGAAAAGAAATTTTATCGGAGTTGATATTGTTCCAGAAATGATTTTTCATGTGGAGTCAAAACTTGATAAACACGATAAATATTTTTATGAATTGCTGATTGGCGACAGTATGAGCCAAGAAACCGAAAGCGAAATTAAAGATGTTTTGAATAAACACAAAAAAAAATCAGCTCAACTTGTGATTTTACATCCACCTTATGCTGACATTATAAAGTTTAGCCAATACAAAAACGACCTCTCGAGTGCAAAATCGCCGAGCGATTTTTTACAAATGTTTTCAAAAGTTCTAACGACTGCGAAAAACCTTTTAGAAAAAGACAAATATTTGGCAATTGTTATCGGTGATGCCTATAAACAAAGCGAGTGGATCCCACTTGGGTTCTATTGTATGAGCGAAGCCCAAAAACTTGGTTTTACAGTAAAAAGCATTGTTGTTAAGAATATGGCTGGTAATCGTGGCAAACAAAACAAAGAAGGTATTTGGAAATATCGCTCACTTGCAAATGATTATTATGTTTTCAAGCATGAGTATGTGATAATTTTCAAGAAACCGTGAGTTTTCCAGAATTGATGAGATCTGAAATACCTTTTATGTTGAACCTAAATTTGAAATTATCACGATTATTATGAATCTGATATTCACCAATAGTTATTCCGTCATATTTTACCGTATTTGATTCACCCCAATCAGCAAGAGTTCGTTTTGTAAAAGAAATCTTTTCTTTTTTCCAAACAGGACTTTTCATTTTTGTCGAAACCATATATTCGGGCTTATTAGTTAAAATATCGTTTTTATCGACAACATTGAAAATATGAACCAAAAAATCACAATCGAACATATTTTCCCAATAAATAGTTAGCAATTCATCAGAACGAGATAAGGCAATAACCTTAAAAAGCAATGTTTTGCTTTTATAATCTTTTGGAATTTCTTTCTCATCTATATTTAATAAATCAGCCAAAAGAAAAAACCAAGTTTTTGATGATGCTTGCCCAATTCTTTGTGGTGCAACTTTTCCCAATTGTTGTTTATTCGTTTTTACAGAAAGCGTCTTTTTGTCGTCTAAAATAAAATCAACTGGATTTTGTTCGGTTGCGATATGCTCAACTGGGTCGGGTATATTGTTTGACGAGAAAATTTTATCGACAATAGTTTTTAGTGAAGCAATGATTTGCGGAACTCCGCGGGAGCGATAAGATGGCTCAATTGGCACATTAAAAACATCTGCGATAGCAATTTCAGCAGATATTCCGACTTGTTCATTATTTAATGGTTTCATATTTTTTATTTTAACGAAAAAATTGAGAGGCTCCTAACTTTTGATTTCATATTGTTTGTGATAAACTATATTTATGAATTACATTGGTAGCAAGTTATCGCTTTTGGACTTTATAGAAAAGTCAGTAGATGAAGTTGTCGGTAAAAATACTGACTATACTTTTTGTGATTTGTTTGCTGGAACTGGTGCGGTCGGCATTCTTTTTAAGGAAAAAGGTCATCAAGTCATCGCTAATGATATTCAATATTACAGTTATGTATTAAATCGGCACTATATCGGAAATCACAAAGAATTAAAATTTAAAGAGCTTTTTGAAATTATTCCCAAACTGAAATCTGCGAATGTTTCTGTGCGAAAAATAATCGTTTGTAAATATTTGCAAGCTCTGAAAGGAATCAAAGGTTTTGTTTTCAAAAATTATTGTCCACAAAAATTAGAAAATGACCGCCTGTATTTTACGGCAGAAAATGGACAAAAATGCGATGCGATTCGTAAAAAAATTGAAAGTTGGCATAATGATAATTTGATAAATGACGACGAATATTATTTTTTACTTACGACTTTACTTGAATCAATTGATAAATGTGCCAACACAGCAAGTGTTTATGGGGCATTTCTTAAAAATTTCAAAAAATCTGCACTTAAAACCCTACAATTTTTACCAGCAAAACTTTATATCAATGACAATAAACATGAAGTATTTAATGAAGATGTTAATACTATAATCTCAAAAATTTCACCAGATGTGATTTATCTTGATCCACCCTATAATGCTCGTCAATATTCTACAAATTATCATATGCTTGAAACTATTGCGAAAAATGACAATCCAGAAATTCATGGAAAAACTGGCTTGCGAGATTATTCAAAACAGAAATCACTTTATTGTTCACGGGCGAAAGTTAAAGAAGCATTTGCTGATTTAATAAATAAATCCAAAGCAAAATATATTTTTCTAAGTTATAACAATGAAGGATTAATGTCGCTTGACGACATTAAAGACATTATGAGTAAAAAGGGTAAATATGGCGTTTTTAAGCAAGAATGCAATCGTTTCAAAGCCGATTCTAATCGCGATTATTCTGCTGATAAAACTGTTGAATATTTGCATTATGTAGCTTGTGAGTAAAACATGAGCGATTATTGCAGTCGGTCAAAAGTGGATTGCTGAAAAATAAGGTTTAATCTGGATTTATGGAGTAATTTTCATTATGGGAACAAATGATTTTGGGAGTTTTGCAAATTTATCTTTAAGTGGTCAGATTACTTCTAATCGCAAAGAAGGCAAGATTTATGTTGCCGATTTTAAGAACAATACTGGAAAATATATCAGTTCGGTTTTTGATAGCGATAATCCAGTTGATGTAGTTTTACAGATTTCTCCCAAAGTTAATGTTCGTATCTCATACATTTTTGAAAAAAATGATATTCGTGGGCTTCAACTTATTAAAACAAATGGTCGTTCAGAAGAAAAAATGACCCTTTCGTCATTTGATGGAAAAAATATATTGGCTCTTCTTCAACTTTTTTCTCAAATTGATCTTAATGGAATTGCCAATGAGAGTATAGTGTTGCATAAAAATATAATTAAAAATCCCGAAGAATTGGTTAAGTTCTTAAATACTATTGCGACAGACCCACAAGGAAAAGAAAAGTTGCGAGAGGTAAGCAAAAATCTCGGATTATTGACACCATCTTTCATAAGTGAAATCGCCAGACGGAAAAATAATGCTGTTGATATGGAGAGGATGATAAACGATAATGATTATTTTTACTCCCTGAAGTCATATTTGAAAGTTGGCAAAGATGAGGAGGTTTGGCAGCAATTTTTTGAGGAAAATGATTGGATTTTGGGATCTGATATAGTTGAAATTTTAGATTATCGTGGCCTTGATGAACATAATAAAACTGATTTGCCAGTTAAGAGTTTAGATGGCTTCCTTGATATTATTGAGTTGAAGTTGCCAAGTTCTTCATTTTGGAATGCTTGTATTATACCTATACCAACCGCAGGTTTAACAAAAGCTACAATGCAATGCGCTAGATATTTACAAGCCGCAGAGAAAAAACAGAATGATAAAGATAAAATCAAAGAACTTGGTTGTGATATTTTGAAACCGAGAATTACACTTATTTATGGGCGTTCAAATAATTGGTCAGACGAGAAATGGGAACACTTCAGATTACTTAACTCTCTTTATCACAACATCAACATCATGACCTATGATTTGGTGTTAAAAAGAGCAAAACGAATTCTTGATTTTTCAACAAAAATTTAAGCCCGTTCCTATTTTTTTCTCTCTGTAATCCAGACAACTCTGCTGTCACTACGTTCCACTTTTTAAGACGTACCAAACGGGACAAACACAAAAGAAAAATATCAAAATAAGATTTTCAAGCAATTAAAAGAATGAATTTGGTGTGGGAAAATTAAAAAAATTAAAGTTCTTGTTTTCATGCTTTTTGTTGTTCACGGCGTGGCAGGTCAAGATATTATTGTTTTGGGTTAAATTTAGTCTTGGGCATTTCGCATATGCTAACATAGGGCGAGCGAAGTTAAATAAACACACCAAAAACCACAAAAAACGGTATTTTCCATCAAGGAGCCTCGTTTAGGCTCCTTTTTAATATGGAAAATGAAAACTTGGAGGAAAAATGTTTCAAGAAGGCGCCTTGAGGATCCCATCTGGATGTGCAATAAGCGGAATTATCAACAAAAACAGAAAGAGAATTAACGGAGAAAGCATTGTTAAATCCATTGCTCTTATGCACGACAGGTCAAATGGGCTGGGCGGCGGCTTTGCTGCTTATGGAATTTATCCAAACTACAAGGATTTTTTCGCACTTCACATTTTTTATGACAGTTTGGCAGTCAAAACGAGAGTTGAGGAGTATTTAGACAAGCAATTTGAGATTGAAAGTGCAGGCAATATACCCACCAGACCCGTTCCCTCCATAATAAACCGACCCATGATTTGGCGTTACTTCGTCAAACCCCGCATTTATCTTGAGGCGGCAAAAGAGAGGCAGATGGATGAAAATGAGTTCACTGCCCAGTGCGTCATAAAAATCAATAAAGATTTCAACGGCGCCTATGTATTCTCGAGCGGCAAGAATATGGGAACTTTCAAGGGAGTGGGATATCCAGAGGACATCGGGGAGTTCTTTATGCTTGATACCTATGAGGCCCATACTTGGACTGCTCACGGCAGATTTCCGACAAATACCCCTGGTTGGTGGGGCGGGGCTCATCCTTTCACCATGCTTGACTGGTCAGTAGTTCATAACGGGGAGATCTCCTCTTACGATACCAATAGACGTTTTGTTGAGATGTTTAGCTATAACTGTTCCCTTCAAACCGATACCGAAGTGATCACATATTTGTTCGATTTACTTGTCCGCAAGCAGGGTTTAAGCCTACAAAAGGCTATGACAATCATGTGTCCTCCTTTTTGGGACGATATAGAAAGAGAGAGCAAAGATGTTAAGGAGGAGTTAAAAAGTCTTAGGGCGGTATATTCAAGTGCTTTGATCAACGGCCCTTTTTCAATACTTGTCGGCTTTGAGAAAGGTTTGATAGCCTTAAATGACAGAATAAAGCTGCGTTCAATGGTAGCTGCTCAAAAAGGGGATACCACATATATGGCGAGCGAAGAGAGCGCTATAAGACTGATAGCGCCAAGTTTAGACAGAGTCTGGTCTCCAAAAGGCGGAGAGCCTGTGATAGCCCTATTAAATGATGAGGAGAAAAAACAATGATAAATATGATCACTCCTTCCTTTGAGGTATACAGAGACGAGAACAGATGTATACAGTGCAAAGTCTGCGTCAAACAGTGTGCAAACCTTGTCCACTCTTATGATGAGGACAAAGACATAGTCAGGGCGGACGATTCAAAATGTGTTTGCTGCCACAGATGTGTAGTTCTTTGCCCCACGAAAGCCTTAAAAATCAGAAAATACTCTTTGGACTTTAGAGAAAATGCCAACTGGACCGGCGAAATAATAAAAGATGTCTACAGGCAGGCTCAAAGCGGGGGCGTTTTGTTGGCAAGTATGGGCAATCCAAAACCTTTTCCTATATATTGGGATAAGATGTTGCTCAATGCCAGCCAAGTGACCAACCCGTCCATCGACCCTTTAAGGGAGCCGATGGAGACGAAAGTTTTGATAGGCAGAAAGCCCGAAAAGCTCGAATATGACAAGAAAGGAAAGCTCCTCACGAAGATCCCCCCGCAAGTCGAACTAAAAATCCCCATAATGTTTTCAGCCATGAGCTATGGTTCCATTTCAAGGAATGCCCACGAGTCTTTGGCAAGAGCTGCAGAGGAATTGGGCATCTGCTACAACACCGGCGAAGGGGGACTCAACAAAGATTTCTACAAATACGGCAAAAATACCATTGTGCAGGTTGCATCAGGCAGGTTTGGCGTTCATAAAGATTACTTAAATGCAGGTGCGGCGATAGAAATAAAGATAGGTCAAGGTGCAAAGCCCGGAATTGGAGGTCATTTGCCCGGCGAGAAGGTTGACGAGGATGTATCAGGGACAAGAATGATACCTGTCGGCTCGGATGCCATTTCCCCTGCCCCTCATCACGATATTTATTCAATCGAGGACTTGAGGCAGCTGATTTTTTCATTGAAGGAAGCGACAGCCTATAAAAAGCCTGTTTTTGTAAAAATTGCGGCAGTTCATAATGCCTCGGCTATAGCCTCCGGGATCGCCCGAGCAGGTGCTGACGCTATAGTCATAGACGGTTTTCGTGGAGGAACGGGCGCGGCGCCGGCAAGGATCAGAGATAATGTTGGAATACCTATCGAACTTGCCCTTGCATCTATCGATCAAAGGTTGAGAGAGGAAGGGATAAGGAATGAAGTGTCCTTAATTGCGGCAGGTTCCATAAGAAACAGCGCCGATGTCGTCAAAGCCATCGCACTTGGAGCAGATGCAGTCTATATCGGTTCGGCTGCGGTCATCGCTATGGGCTGCCACATGTGCCATTCATGTTCATCGGGAAAATGCAATTGGGGGATAGCCACTCAAGTTCCAGAACTCGTCAGAAGGTTAAACCCCGACATCATGTATAAAAGGCTCGTCAATTTAGTGTCGGCTTGGAACCATGAAATTCAAGAAATTTTAGGCGGGATGGG
>JAITBH010000106.1 GCA_031283745.1 Candidatus Ectomicrobium neotermitis
AAGGCTCATCGGTTTCATTTATTCCTTTTATCCAATCAGCCAACAAATCTTTTTTGTCCGTTCCAAAATGCAAATGATCCCATGCAAAAACCTCATCGACATCGCTTTGGCGATGGACATAAAAATCTAAATTGATGCCTGTTTCTTTGATACTTTTTGTCCAAATGTCAGCATTAAATTTATCCGACAATCGGTCATAGACGGCACCCTTTTGCCAAGCTTTATAAATGACCGCCCCAACTTTTCTGCTGCCTTTTGCGATAAGAGTTTCTATCAAACTTGCGAAATGATTATGCGCCTTAACATCGGCTTTTGTAACACTCTTTAGGTATTTAATTTTTTCCTCAATTATCTCTGGTCTTTCCATCGCAACCCACTGAAAAGGGGTTTGTGGTTTTGGGACAAAAGGTGCGATGATAACAGTGAACTTCAATTTTTTTTCACCCTTTTTTGCAGCCTTGATCATCTCGGCAATGCCCGCCAGATCTTCTGTGGTTTCCGTCGGCAGACCTATCATAAAGTAGAGCTTTATATTCTCCCAGCCTGCTCTATAAGCGTCTGCTAAAACATTCAATATCTGTTTATCGCTGAGATATTTTCCGATGACATTTCTAAGCCGATTGGTGCCCGCCTCGGGGGTAAAAACTATGAAGTGTTTTTTGGTGGGATTAACATACTGTTTGATTTTTACTGCCCTCTCGCTGATACGCAAAGGAGGGAGGAAAACATTGAGTTTATTTTGTGGAAACATTTCATTTGTCTTGATCAAAAGTTCGTCTAAGTTGTCGTGGGATCCGCCCGCAAGAGATGAAAAATAAACATCCTCACAGCCCGAAGATTCGGTTCCAGTTTTTACAAAAGACAGCAAATCATTAAATTTGCGTTGACGATAAGGGCTGGCATATTTTGCGGCTTTGCAAAACCGACATTTACCAACACAGCCGCGAGATATTTCAATGTCTAATTTGCAGTGAGAGTTGTCAGCAAAAGGGATTATTTTTCTTTGCGGAAAAAATGCCGTCTCCAAATTTAAGATACGTTTTTTGACTAAAGGTTTTACCCCGTCTAAAGGATTTATCGACCTCACAGCTCCATTTTCAAAATACTCGACGTTATACAATGATGGGACATAAACACCGTCTATATCGGCAAGTGCTCTTAGGAGATTTTTCTTAGAGGTTTTGCCCTTATTTTTTTTGCACACATTGATAATGTCTTCGATTGTTTCCTCCTCGTCGCCCAAGATAAACAGATCAAAAAAATCGCAAAAAGGTTCGGGGTTAGATAGTGCTGACCCGCAACCTACAATCAATGGAAAAGTTTCCTCTCGCTCTTTTGCAAAACAATTTATCTCTGCAAGGCTCATCATAGAGAGGACATTTGTGATGGCAAGTTCGCTCTCGATAAAAAAAGAAATGATGTCAAAACTTATCAAAGGGCTGTGGGTTGCAAGAGAAAAAAGAGGCAGATGATTTTGGATGAGAGGGGCTTTTAGATCGTCGGCGGGCATATAACATCGCTCACATCGGGCAAGTTTTTTTTCATTGATCAAGCCATAAAGAATTTCGATGTTTAGGTATGTGGAGGCAATGTCATAAATGTCCGGGTAGCAAAGGCATACACTAAATTCTGCGGAGAGATCCGCGGGGTAGGAGTTGAGTTCGTGGTTGATGTATCGGGAAGGTCTTCTGAGGGTTTTAAGCAGTGCTTCTAAAATTTGTTTATCCATAGTTTTTTCCTTAATTTTTTTTATTAACAATATCGCTAATATCAAAATTTAGCTTTTCTATAAATATGTTGACCTAACAAAATTTTAAGTTATAGCATTGCAATGCAGCAGACAAAATAAAAGGAGGCAGAAAATGGAATTTTTATTGGACACAGCAAACTTAGGTGAGACAAGAAGGGGAGTGAAGGATTTCCCAATAACGGGTTTAACATCTAACCCGTCAATCATAAAAAGGGAAGGGAAAATTGATTTTTTCAATTACTTTAAGGAGATTCGCAAAGTGTTGGGCAGAGACAGAGGGTTGCATATTCAAGTTGTCGCTGAGGACGCAAAAGGTATCGTAGATGATGCTCATGCTATTTTGAAAAATGTCGACGATGATGTTTATATAAAGTTGCCAATCACTCCAGCAAGTTTGGAGGCGATAGCGATTTTAAGAAAGGAAAATATCAATATTACGGCAACGGCAATCTATACGAAAATGCAGGGTTATTTGGCTTTGGCGGCGGGCGTGGATTATCTTGTGCCTTATTACAATCGCATGGAAAATTTGAACATTTGCCCCAAAGCCGTCATCGCTGGTTTTGCCGACAAGATAAACAAGTATCAGTATAAGACGAAAATTCTTGCTGCAAGTTTTAAGAATGTGGCTCAGATAAATGAGGCTTTTGATGCGGGTGCTCAAAGTGCAACTGTGGCACCGTCTTTGCTTTACGATGCCTTCAAAGTGCCATCGATAAACGGTGCGATCAAAGATTTCAAAAAGGATTGGGAGGGGCTGTTCGGGGAAGGGACGACGATTGCCAATTTGTAAGACAGGGAACGGAACGGCAAGGGAACAAAAGAGAACAACAGGGAACAACAGGGAACGACAGGGAACTGCCACGACAATCGGATGACCAATGTAGGGGAGGGTTTGAAACCCTCCCGTGTGGTCATTTTCGTGATAATGAAACGGCGGACGGACAACACGAAACGGAACGGGGGATTGCGGTGCGGAATTTGGAAAATGGCGGGATTGGTTTTTTTGCCGTTGGTCGTTGTCGTGCATCGTAAACGATAACGGCAACGCCAACGGCGAACTGCCACGACAATCGAACGACCAATGTCGTTAACCGCATTCTTAACCCGCCAAAAGGAATCGGCGGGCGGGAGGGTTTCAAACCCTCCCCTACATTGATCGCACTAATCTGTGCAGTTCGCTGTTCACTAATCACTAACCACTAACCACTGCCTTTACGTCTTTACAGCTTCAAGGCTGATACGTTTTAGATCAACATCAACTTTCAGAACTCGGACTTTTAAGGTTTGCCCGACATAAACTTCGTCGTGGGGATTTTTGACAAACTTTGAGCTGAGTTTTGAAATGTGAACAAGCCCGTCTTGATGAACACCAATGTCAACAAAAACGCCGAAGTTCGTCACATTTGTAACCGTTCCGTTGAGCGCCATGCCCTCCTTAATGTCTTTTATTTCGTTGATGTCCGTTCTAAATTCCGCAAAAGAAAAATTTTCTCTGGGATCAAACCCGGGTTTTTTTAGCTCGGAAATTATGTCGGCAAGTGTGAAAGTTCCCGCATCATCATTGACATATTTTTCTATGTTGATTTTGTTGATCAATTTTTCATTGCCGATCAAACCTGCGAT
>JAITBH010000132.1 GCA_031283745.1 Candidatus Ectomicrobium neotermitis
GCCAATTTCAAACGTTCAGCTGAGGCATTGAGAACTTTAGAGGAGTATTCCAAAGTCTTTTCGCCTATCCATTCGGTAGATTTTAAGGCACAAAGGTATAAGGTTTACAATTTGGAAAAGGAGTTTTGGGTCAAATATGCGGGGCGTTTCAAAAATCAAAATACAAAGGGGTAAAAAATGACATTGATTGACGATGCTAAAAACAAAAGAAGCAATATTTTAATACAGGAGTGTGCAAAACAAGAGGGTTTGAGCGAGGATTTTATCAGGCAGGGTGTGGCAAACGGTTCCATCGTTATCCCACAAAACATCAACAGGCATTTGAAAACAATAAACGGTGTCGGTGCCGGCCTAAAAACTAAGGTGAATGCCAATATCGGAACCTCACCCGACCATATCGACATCAAAGAGGAACTTGAAAAGTTGTCTGTCGCTGTGGCGGCGGGGGCTGATGCCGTGATGGATCTTTCGACCGGCGGCAATTTAACGCAGATCAGGAAAGAAATTTTGGATGCTTGCCCCGTTCAAGTCGGAACAGTCCCGATCTATGAAGCGGCGTGCAGAACAGTTGCCTCAAAAAAGAAGCTTTCCCAGATAGACGGTGAACTTCTTTTTGATGTTATCGAGGAACAGTGTGCACAAGGTGTTGACTTTATCACTGTCCACTGCGGCATAACTTTAGCCGTTGTCGATATATTAAATCGTCAGGGCAGGCTGGCGGGAGTGGTCAGCCGGGGCGGGTCATTTTTAGTCAAAACTATCAATGCCTCCGGCAAAGAAAATCCGCTTTATGAGCATTTTGACAGGCTTTTGGCGATTGCTAAAAAGTATGACACCACTTTAAGTTTAGGCGATGGGCTGCGGCCGGGATGCACTTTTGATGCATCAGACGGGCCCCAGCTTGCAGAACTCTCCGTTTTGGGCGAGTTAGTTTTGCGTTCCCGCAAGGCAGGCGTTCAAGCCATGATTGAGGGACCGGGTCATGTCCCGCTAAACCAAGTGCAAGCCAATGTCGAGATAGCAAAGCGGCTCGGGCATAATGCCCCGCTCTACTTTTTGGGCCCCCTTGTAACCGATATTGCCCCGGGCTATGACCATATCACCTCCGCTATCGGCGGTGCTTTGGCTGCCTCTTATGGCGTCGACTTCATTTGCTACGTGACCCCAGCAGAACATCTGCGGCTGCCTGATAGTTCTGATGTTCATGAAGGGGTGATTGCGGCCCGTATTGCTGCCCATGCGGCTGACATTGTCAAAGGGGTTAAAGGGGCGGCGGAGCAAGATAATGAGATGTCTAAATGGCGTAAAGCCCGCAACTGGGAAAAACAAAAAGAGCTTTCCATCGACCCCGCCGAATTTGCCCGCCAAAGAGCAAAACTGCCCCCCTCTCAGGAAGATGTCTGCACGATGTGCGGCGAATTTTGCGCCATGAAAGATTAAGTTTTGCTCCCAAATCACATTGAATTTTCAGTGCGTTTTGGTTTATTGACTTTTAATCTGGTTTTATGATATTCGAAATTTTCATCAGGAAAAAAATCAAAGGAGAAGAGTTATGAAAAAAGTATTTTTTGCATTGATTGCGGCAATTATTGCGGCAAATGTAGCATCGGCTCAGGTTTTAGATGGCAACTTAATAGGCAAAGTAGGGCTTGATATTGCGGGCAAATTTAATTCCGACAAGTATCTTCCGCACGAAGACAGTAACCATTTCAACACGGCCTCAGGCTTAGAGATAGCAGGCGAATACACTCTTAGCGTCGCCAATATCGTTTCAGTCGGCGGGGGCTTAAAATATGTTTTCGGCAAAGACATCATCGATATCGATAGAGATGGAACGGGCAAAGCGGCATATCTGCCTGCCTACTTTTTGGTTAATGTCAAGCCATTTTTTACTCCGGGTCTGTCATCTTTATATTTCCTCGCCAATCTGGGTTGGAACTTATATGCGGATTTGGACTTGAGCAGACGTTACGATCAAAAAGTTACCACTTATGGCAGAACTTACCTTGCTTTCGGCGTTGGTTATGAGCTGCCTTTCGGGCTGCTGTTTGAGGCCGTATACAATATATACAACGCTGAAACGACATTTCAGGGGGGCGATAGTTCCACAATTTTCACCTCATACCACAATGTCAGTTTTATAGCGGGCTATAAGTTTTAAGAATACGATGAAAAAACCCGATGTCATCAAACTCACAGCGAGAAGAGCGGGTATAACGCAAGAAAAGGCCGATGCAACCGTAAAAGCTTTGATCAAAGTGATACAAGCAAGCTTGAGGAAAGGCGAAGTCGTCTCTTTTAGAGGTTTGGGTTCCTTTAAGATAAAGACGCACAAAGCAAAAGTTGGCAGAAATATAAAAACTGGGGCATCTATCCCCATTCCAAGCGGGACAAAAGTTTCATTTAAGCCTGCCTCAAGCCTCAAAAAAACAATCAAAAAGGATCATCAATGATAGATATAAAGCCGTCCCACAATTTAGAATTACTTCCCCCATACCTCTTTACCAAGATAAATCAGCTCAAAAAAGAAGCGTATGCTAATAAGTTAGATGTCATAGATCTCGGCATGGGCAACCCCGACCACCCAACAGCAGACCACATTATCGACAGACTTTGCGATACGGTTAAACATCACAAAAGCACGCACAGATACCCGCAAGCAAAGGGTATGCCTAAGTTTAGGAAAAGTGTTTCTGATTGGA
>JAITBH010000024.1 GCA_031283745.1 Candidatus Ectomicrobium neotermitis
ATACTGGATGTTTTAGAACAGGCCGAAAAGAGCATAAAAATGGGGGGTAAACCAGAGGACATCATTATAGGACTCGATATGATTAACAAAGAGTTCTTGAAAATTTTGGTTGAAGAGGGGGTTGAGGAAATTAAGCTTGAGAAGTTTGATCCAACCGTATGCGAGGCTTTAGATTATGTTGAGGGAGACAAAGACGATGGCGAAATTCTGGAAATTTATCAGAAGGGTTACACGATAAACGGGAAGCTCCTAAGACCGGCAAAGGTGAAGGTCGCAAAGAAAAAAGTGTCAAACATTAAAATAGAGGAGGAACAAGATCATGAGTAAAATTATTGGAATTGATTTGGGAACATCAAATTCTGCTGCAGCAATTATGGAAGGTGGTAAAACCACTCTTATTCCGTCGGCAGAAGGGACAACTTTAGGCGGAAAAGCTTTTCCGTCCTATATCGCTTTTACAAAAGACGGGCAGCTTTTAGTGGGTGAGCCTGCAAGGAGGCAGGCAGTAACTAACCCCGAAGGAACTGTCAGTGCTTTCAAGAGAAAAATGGGAACAGATTTCAAGTATCAGATTGCAGGTAAAGACTATACCCCGCAGCAACTCTCGGCATTTCTTTTGCAGAAAATAAAGAAAGACGCTGAAGCATATTTGGGCGAGACGGTTGAAAAAGCTGTCATCACTGTTCCCGCTTACTTCAATGACAATCAAAGGCAGGCAACAAAAGATGCAGGAACGATAGCAGGTCTTGAGGTTGTCAGGCTTGTCAATGAACCCACAGCAGCCGCTCTTGCTTACGGCATCGACAAAGTCGGCAAAGAGCAGAAGATTTTGGTTTTTGACTTAGGCGGAGGGACATTAGATGTAACCATTATGGAAATGGGTGCGGAGGGAACTTTTGAGGTTCTCTCAACTTCTGGCGACACGCAGCTTGGCGGAACGGATATGGACAATGCTTTGATGAATTTTATTGTCGATGATTTCAAGAGAAACAACGGTATAGATCTAAAGAATGACAAAATGGCAGTCCAAAGATTAAAGGAAGCAGTGGAAAAGGCAAAGATTGAGCTTTCAAATGTCTTTGAGACCGACATAAACCTTCCGTTCATAACTGCCGACGCATCAGGCCCAAAGCATTTGACCATGAAATTGACACGGGCAACTTTAGAGAATTTGGTCAGAGATATTGTTGACCGTTGCGGTGTTTCGGTAGAGCAGGCAATCAAAGATGCAAAGCTTGAAAAAAATGGAATCAACAAGATTATTCTCGTCGGCGGTCCCACAAGAATGCCGATAGTTCAGAAATTTGTTGAGGACTATATCGGTCAGAAAGTCGAACACGGAATTGATCCGATGGAGTGCGTGTGTTTTGGCGCGGCAGTTCAGGCAGCAGTTTTGACAGGTGATGTAAAAGACATTTTGCTCTTAGATGTTACCCCGCTCACTTTGGGCATAGAAACTGCAGGAGGAATCAGAACAGCTTTGATAGAAAGAAATACCACAGTGCCGACAAAACGGTCGCAGATTTTTTCGACCTTTTCAGACAATCAGCCGGGAGTAGAGATAAATGTTTTGCAGGGCGAGAGACCTTTGGCAAACGATAATCTTTCGCTTGGCAAGTTTATGCTTGACGGCATTCCGCTAGCACCTCGCGGCGTGCCTCAAATTGAGGTTACTTTTGACATCGATGCAAACGGAATCTTGAGCGTGACGGCAAAAGATAAAGGCACCGGAAAGGAGCAGTCGATAAAAATAACATCCTCGACAAAACTTTCTAAAGACGACATCGATAAATATGTCAAAGAGGCGGAGCAGTTTGCCTCAGAGGACGCTAAACACAAAGAGGAAGTTGAGGTAAAAAATGAGGCGGACACCTTGGTCTACTCGGCAGAAAAAAACCTCAAAGAACACGGCGATAAAATTTCTCCTGAGGAGAGACTTAGTGTTGAACAAGCCATCAGCAAGACAAAAGATGCCTTGAAGGCAAACGATGCAGCTCTGATTAAATCCGCAAAAGATGAGCTGACCGCCGCAAGCCACAAATTGGCAGAGGCTATGTATAAATCAGCCCAAGCTCAGCAGCAGTCAGGGCAAGCTCAAGGCGGCACAGAAGCTGGTGGAGCCGCTCAGTCAGAGCAGCAACCGGGTCAAAACGGCGGAGACAATGTTGTAGACGCAGAAGTTGTTGATGATGACAAGAAAGAATAAGCCCAATAAAAACAAAACCCTCTCTTATGTGCTAAGAGAGGGTTGCGTTTTAGAGAGGATAAAAAAATGAGCATATTTGAAGCGATAATGATTGCATCTTTTGGTTGTGCTTGGCCTGCATCGATATACAAGTCATATGTTTCAAGAAACAATAACGGCAAGAGCTTGGCATTTTTAATAATTGTTTTGATTGGTTATACGGCAGGAATAATTCACAAGGTGATGTATTCTTTCGACTTAATTTTGGGTTTGTATATTTTGATTTTTTTGATGGTTTTGACAGATCTATGTCTGTATGTCAGAAACTATAGAATAATGGGAATAAAACAATGAAAAGAGATTTTTATGAAGTTTTAGGTGTTTCAAAGGCAGCCACAACAGCGGAGATAAAGGCTGCATATCGCACGCTTGCCCTCAAATATCATCCCGACAAAAACCCGGGCAACAATAAAGAGACAGAGGATAAGTTTAAGGAAATTAACGAGGCTTATGAGGTTCTTTCCGACACGCAAAAAA
>JAITBH010000059.1 GCA_031283745.1 Candidatus Ectomicrobium neotermitis
GACCCCGGCGACCCATCTTATCCCGCAATAGAGGAAGACGGAGAGATAATGGGGGTTGAGGAGGCATCTTTAGAGGACTTGATAGAAAAGATCAGCGGGTCTTTTAGTTCCGAGCAAAATGGGGAGATGTTTGAAAATTTAGCCGAATCGATAAAAGACCTAAAAAACATCATGGATACAATTTCCGCTCAAGATGAAAAAATAGCCGAAATAGTCACCAATTTTGACGATTTTTCTCGAAATTTAGTTGCCGTAACAGAAACCTTAGAAGCCATAGTCGACAAAATCAATGTGGGAAGCGGAACACTGTCGGCTTTGTTAAACGATGAGCAGATGAGAATTGAGTTGCAGGAGACAGTTTCAAGCATCAAACAATCAGCAATATCTTTGCAAGATACATTAGGACCTGTCGAACAGATGCGTTTTGAGTGGAACTATACGGGCAGATACAATTCCCTCCAGAGTGTTTATCGAAACGATGTAGGTGTTTTGATCACCCCAAGGAAAGGGAAATTCTACTATCTGGGTGTAGCAAACCTTGCTAACTCATCAGAACCCACAGACAATAATCCGTCTAATACCATGAACAAATTAGAAGCGCTTTTGGGCTATAGGTTTGACAAGTTTGAGATTTATGGAGGCGTTATGAGGGCGGAGGGAGGTTTGGGGGTCGGTTATTCGTTCTTTGAACCGACGTGGGCGCCAAAACGGACGCTTCAAGTTCATGTCAATGTTTACAGTATGGGCAGGAAAGTTGACGATGGGAAAAAGACAGCGCCAATTGTTGATGCAGAT
The DNA here is from genome assembly GCA_031283745.1 of Candidatus Ectomicrobium neotermitis. Taxonomy (GTDB): domain Bacteria; phylum Elusimicrobiota; class Endomicrobiia; order Endomicrobiales; family Endomicrobiaceae; genus Ectomicrobium; species Ectomicrobium neotermitis. The sequence continues at coordinate 796 of JAITBH010000059.1, forward strand.
TTAAGGGTAGGGTTCTTGAAATGGTTGTATGGAGGAGTATTGATTGAGGACGCAGCTTATAAAGCGGGAGTCACCCCCTACATCAAGATTCAGCTTGATGATCAAGATATAGCCAGAATGTTGGGGATAGTCGGAATAGCTGCTTCGGCGGCCAAATAAATGAAAACTAAAAGCAAAAACAAGACTACATTCGTTTGCCGTAACTGTGGTTATGAGAGCGTTCAGTGGCTTGGAAAATGCCCAAGCTGCAGTCAATGGAACACTTTCGACGAAGAACGGTTTTCGGCAAACTCCCAACAAACAATCAAATCAGGCCATCTGACCGCCTTTTCCACCCAAGCACAAAACCTAAAAGATGTTTCAGTCGATGACTTTTACAGATATGCCACCGGCATAAAAGAGTTTGACGCTATCACTGGAGGGGGCATTGTCCCGGGATCTTTAATTCTTTTAGGCGGGGCTCCCGGCATAGGCAAGTCAACCTTGATGCTCCACATTGCAGATAAGTTAAGCGATAAAGGGAGAGTTCTTTATATATCAGGCGAGGAGTCGCTTTCGCAGGTAAAATCTCGGGCTGATAGATTAAATGTCCACAAAGACAATATCTATTTAGCTTCAGAAACCAATCTTGAAAACATAATAGCCGCCATAGATAAACTCTCACCCTCCTTCCTTATAATAGATTCCATTCAAACGACATATCACCCACAGCTCGCCGGTGCGTCCGGCACGGTCGGGCAGATAAAAGAGACAGCTGCGGAACTTTTGCGTATAGCTAAGACAAGGAATATGGCGGTATTTTTGCTGGGACATGTGACAAAAGAGGGCGATCTGGCAGGTCCGAGGGTTTTAGAGCATATAGTCGACACGGTTTTATATTTTGAAAACGAGAAAAAGCAGATTTTTAGGATTTTGCGGGCATATAAAAACAGGTTTGGTCCAACAAATGAGATAGGAATTTTTGAAATGGACGCAACCGGTCTAAAAGAGGCGGCTAACCCCTCTTTGATTTTCTTAGGCGAAAGACCGGAAAGCATTCCGGGCAATACCGTCACCGTTTCTATGGAAGGGACCCGCCCCCTGCTTTTAGAGGTTCAAGCCTTGACAGCAAAGACGAGTTTTGGTTTTCCCCGCAGAATGGTTTCAGGCTATGAGTTAAACAGGATAATCATTTTGATAGCAGTTTTAGAAAAGATGTTGGGGCTGCCCTTAGAAGCACAGGATGTGTTCATAAATATAGCGGGAGGCGTAAAAATTAAAGAAACTGCAGCGGACTTAGCTGCGGCTTTAGCGATAGTTTCAGCTGACGGCAGGTTTATTTGTCCAAAGGAACTCGTGACATTTGGCGAAATTGGGCTTTCAGGCGAAGTTAGATCGGTAACCTTCCCGTCAGAAAGGCTGCTTGAGGCTCAAAAGTTAGGTTTTAAGACTGCCGTCATCCCAAAAGGCAATATGCGAAAGCTCTCATACAAAGGCGGGATTGAGGTTTTGGGTGTTGAAAATGTTGGCGAGGCGGTCAAAATTTTGATTGAAAGAAATAAAAGTAAATAGGAGACGAAAATGACTATTAGGTATGTAACAGCAGGCGAATCTCACGGAAAAGGAATAGTTGTAACTATAGAAGGTATCCCTGCAGGGTTGACAGTAAACGCTGAGGATATAGATGTAGAGCTTGCCCGCCGCCAGAAAGGTTATGGGCGGGGTTTAAGAATGCGTATAGAGACGGACTTTGTTCAAATTATGTCGGGTTTAAGGCATGTGAGGTCTTTAGGTTCACCCATCTGTATGATTATCGAAAATCGGGATTGGGATAACTGGAAAGGGGTAATGTCCCCAACTTCCGTAGATTTAGACAATAAAATTCTGACCAAACCTCGTCCGGGTCATGCAGATTTATCGGGCTTGATGAAGTTTGGCGCAGAGGATTTTCGGGATATTTTAGAGCGGGCATCAGCTCGGGAGACGGCAGGGCGGGTGGCAGCCGGGGCAGTTTGCAAAGAAATGTTGAGGGTTTTTGGCATAGATGTGTCCTCTTATGTCATTCAAATAGGCAATGTTAAGGCTGATATGTCCACAGTTTCCCGCGAGAAGGTGTGGCATAACACGGAAATGTCTTATGTGAGATGCCCCGACGCTATTGCAAGCAAGAAAATGATCGCACTCATAAAAAAAGCCGCCTCAAAAGGCGATACTTTGGGCGGCAAATTTGTGGTCAGGGCTAAAGGTGTTCCTGCCGGTCTTGGCTCGCATACACAATGGGATATGAAATTAGACGGCCGCCTGTCTCAGAGTTTGATGTCAATTCAAGCAATAAAGGCAGTGGAATTTGGTGCAGGGGTAAATATAGCTTCAGTTTTTGGCTCAGATGCCCATGACGAGATTTTTTATAGCCAAGAAAACGGCTTTTTTAGGAAAACCAACAGGGCTGGAGGCATTGAGGGCGGGATAAGCAATGGTGAATCTATAGAGGTAACCTGCACGATGAAACCAATTCCGTCTTTAGGCAATCAGCTAAAAACTACGGATATTCTGACTAAAAAGACTGTCAAAGCCGAAAGCGTGCGCAGCGATATTTGTGCTGTTCCTGCTGCAGGAGTAGTTGCTGAGGCAGCGATGGCTTTTGAAATAGCCCGAGCCATGAAAGAAAAGTTCGGCGGAGACTCGATAGAGGATATGAAAAAGGCAGTCGAGCAATATAAGGAGAGATTGAAAGCAATATGAACATAGCTTTGACAGGTTTTATGGGAACGGGCAAGAGCGTCATCGGCAAAAAGTTAGCCCGAAAGCTGAAAATGGACTTTTGCGATGTAGATTTACTCATCGAAGCACGCAAAGATATGAGGGTTTGGGAGATTTTTGCAGCATATGGCGAAGAGAGGTTTCGGGAAATAGAGACCAGAATCATCGAAGAGGTTTCAGATAGAAAAGAATGCGTCATCTCTTGCGGCGGCGGTGTTGTGCTAAACCCCAAAAATATCGAGTTCCTGCGTAAAAACTCATTGATCGTCAATCTCTTTGCCGATCCTGCCGCTATCCTTAAAAGAGTCAAAGGCGACCACAACCGCCCCGTTTTAGAAGGGCCCTTTCCAACAAAAACCAAGATAAAAGCACTTTTAGCAAGCCGTCATGCGGCTTATTCAAACTGCGATTTTGCTTTAGACACCACGCGTATCACCACCTCGCAGGCAGCAATAGCCATAAGTATTTTCTACCGCAGGTTCTTTGTAAAACCGATAAAACGCAAAAAAAGAAAACCTGCCCCTTCAAAGAAATCCGCCCCAAAGAGGAGGAAAATATGATTGAGCAATCTACAGAAACTGTCTCTTGCTCTAAGTGCGGTGCTGAGTTTGAGGCAGACATTCTCACAGGTATCGATGTTGCCTTATACCCAGAACTCAAAGATTTTTTTATGCAGGGTATGGTCAATATGTTCCAATGCCCCGAATGTGAATCCTTTTTTTATTATGAGCCGACACTCTTTGCTTATCAGGATATAAAAGAGGGATTTCTGGGAATTGTTTTTCCTCTCTCATATGAAAAAGATGCGGACAGGCATATAAAAAAGTTTAGAGAGGGGATAACCGCAGCACTAAATGAAGAAGGAAAGGAATATTTAGAGCCAGTGTTTTTGTTTGGCTATCAGAGCCTAAAAGACTTTTTGGAGTTTGAAGATAAGATGGAAATAGAGGCAGAAATTGCTGAGCATATTTGCAAATCTTTGGGTCTTGATTCCTTTAAGATAGAGCTGCCGTTTGCCCGCAAACACGGCGTTCAAAGAGTGATACCGATACAAAGAGGTTTAGACCCTAACACTATATATCCCGCAACGCTTGAGGTCTATAATCACAATCAGCAGTTGAACTCTTATCTTTCTTTAGCTAAAGCGATCTCGATAAACAAAGACCTCCCCGCTATGCTGCTAAAAGTAAAAGTGCGAGGCCGCCATTGATAGATTTTATAAGCAGCAATCCATCACAATTTCTGGGAATTCTTTTAATTTTGCTCAATATTCCATTAGGCTGGCTTGTAGGCATCGGTCTTTTTGTGAAAATAGCGGTCAAAAAACAGAAAATCAGCTATATTTTTGTAGGGCTTGGCATATATCTCATCTCTTGGGCGATGATGTTGTTGGGTCTCTACCTTTGCGGCGAAACCCTTTATAAAAAACTTTATCTCCTATACGGTTTATTATTAAAAGCGGCGGCGCTGATATGCATAATCGCCGTTTTTTTCATTATAAAGAGCAAGCTCAAAGCCATCTTGAAGTTGATACACAGCTGGAAGTTAAAAAATAAAGAAAGCCAATAAAAAACATAAGGGGTCTAAATGAACTTAGTCGATATTGTTGTTTATGTCGTAATTTTGCTGTTTTCAGTGATCGTTCACGAGATTGCACACGCGCTTGCTGCTCTAAAAAGGGGTGATGACACAGCTCAAAAGTTGGGCAGGATCACATTAAATCCTATTCCTCATCTTGACCTTTTTGGCAGCATAATTTTGCCCGCTATAATTTTGATAACCCATATTCCGATACTTTTTGCATGGGCAAAACCTGTTCCTATCCACCCCGAAAAGTTTAAAAACCCAAAACGCGATATCGCTTTAGTTGCTTTTGCCGGCCCTTTAGCCAACTTTACATTGGCTTTTGTTTGCTCACTGATAAATGCCGTCTTAATCAAGCTCAACTTGGCTAACAGTTTCATCGATGTGATCCATTTTCTAGGCATCATGATCATCATAAATATCAGTCTTGGCGTGATAAATTTAATACCCATCCCGCCTTTAGACGGCTCAA
>JAITBH010000004.1 GCA_031283745.1 Candidatus Ectomicrobium neotermitis
GTTTATTTAGTTTCAGAGATTGGTGAAGAGATGAAAACCGCGTGGGGAAGATTTCGCCCTTATGAAACAATAGCGGGTCTTGTAGGAAATGTCGACGGCTCTCATTTCACCCCTTGGTATCATCTAAACGGAGACACTGGCCACAAATCTTTTCCTTCAGGGCATACCAGAGAAGCATTTATGCTGCTTTGGCTGCCATTTTTTGTTGATAGAAAAAATATAAAGCTCCAAAAAATTATGCTGTGGATTGGTATTGCTTATGGAATTTTGATGGCGATTACCCGTGTTCGTGTCGGCGCCCACTGGACATCAGACACCATCGGGGGAGGAATTTTGACGATAGTGATATGCTTGATCATTGCGAAAGTTCTTGACCTCCGGACGGCCAGTGATCACTGTATAGGGAGGTGACTAAGATGAAAATGATCAATGAAGTTGTTAGGAAGGTTTGGGGGAATTATCCTGAAAAGGTTTTGCAGATTGGTGATGGGAATTTCTTGCGGGCATTTGTGGATTGGATGATAGATGAGGCAAATGAAAAAGGGGTTTACAAGGGTTCTGTTGTCGTGTGTTCTCCGCTTACTGGTGGGAAAGTTGACACATTGAATGCCCAAAACGGAATTTACACTCTCGTTGCACAAGGTCTCAAAAATGGAAAGCCTACAAGAGTTTATCGGCAGATCACATCCATCTCCCGAGCATTAAAAATTAAAAATGATTTTGAGGCATTTCTTAAAATTGCCCAAAACCCCGACTTAGAGATTGTCGTCTCAAACACAACCGAGGCGGGCATTGTTTATTTGCCGCAAAACTCCGCAACCAACAATTATCCCGAAACTTTTCCAGCAAAGATGGCTATGTTTTTGCATAAGCGATATTTGAGTTTTAATGGCGACCGAAACAAAGGTCTAATTTTTCTGCCTTGCGAACTCAATGAACGCAATGGCGAACTGCTGAAGAAATGTATTCTTCAATACTCCAAAGATCTCAAATATGAAAAGGATTTTTTTGATTGGGTGGAAAACGTTAATACTTTTGCAAACACCCTCGTCGATAGAATCGTTGCGGGCTATCCTAAAGACAAAGAAGAAATTGCAAGTTTCCAAAAAGAGTTGGGTTATCAAGACGACTTGCTCGTTGTTAGCGAGAGTTACAATTCGTGGATTATAGAGGGTGCAAAAAATTTAATGCAGCGCCTGCCTTTAGACAAAACTTCGGCAAACATTAAGCAGGTCGACGACATATCCAAATACAATACCATGAAAGTTCGTTTGCTAAACGGTGCACATACTGCCCTGACCCCTGCTGCCATTTTAGATGGGAGTCTATTTGTTTTAGACGCAATGGGGGTCGAAATTTTCAACGATTATTTGCGGGCGGTTTTTGACGAGATAATTCCAAGCTTGGATCTTCCGCAAAAAGATTTGAGAGCTTTTGCTGCAAACGTTATTGAACGTTTCAAAAATCCATATCTAAAACATTCGCTTTTAGACATATCCTTAAACTCCTGTGCCAAATTTAATACCCGTTGCCTTCCTTCAATTTTGGAGTATTGCAAACAAAAATCTCGCCCGCCGAAATTTTTGTCTTTTGCTTTTGCGGCATTCATTAAATTTTATCAGGGCAAGATGATAGATGGTGTTTATCAAGGGACAAGAGAAAATGGTCAAAAATATCAGATTAAAGATGGGGCAAAGGTAATAGAATTTTTTAATGATTTGTGGGCAAAAAACCCAAGTGCAGAAACTGCTGTCCGTGCCGTTTTGTCAAACAAGTCTTTTTGGGGAGACAAAGATTTGACGCTCGTTGACGGTTTGGCTAAAACTATCAGCATTAGTCTGGAGCAAATTAACGCAACATCAATAAAGCAGACACTAAATAATTTATTGTAAGGAGAGCTTATGTTTATCGTGGTTTTGATTGCCGTAATAATCGGCATTGCAGCAGGCATTTTTATTGGAGTTTTATTGTTTAGAGGAAAGGTGCAGGTTTACAAAGATGTGTATGAAAAATTATTGGGAGAAAATAATTATTTGAAAGAAACCATAAACCAAAAAAACGATTTGATTAAAAATCTCGAGATTGAAAACGTCAAACTTACCGCAGAAAAAAACTCATTAGAGGAGATCAAAAAACAACAAGCCGAATCTTTTAAGGCACTGCAAGAAGAATCTAAAAACTCTTTTAAGGCTTTAGCGTCTGAAACATTAAAAGAGGAAAAAAATAATTTGAATGTGAGAAACAAAGAAATTTTGGATCCTCTTAAAGATGACATTGTCAATTTCAAACAGCAGGTGGAAAACTTAAAACATGAACAAATGGAAAGACATATGAAGTTGGAAAATATGTTTGAGAGAACTCACGAAATTAGCCAGCACCTTATAAAGGAAGCAGCTGACCTCTCGTCTGCATTAAAAAACAAAAAAATTCAGGGAAATTGGGGGGAAATGATTTTGGAAAATGTTCTTCAGGCAAGCGGATTAAAAGAAGGACGCGAGTATGCAAAACAAGTTTTTTTCCGCTCTGAAAATAATGAGAGAAGGTATCCCGATTTTATGATAACCCTCCCGCACGGACGGAAAATAATTATCGATTCGAAAATGTCTATCGAAAATTACAAGAGCTGGGCAGCCGAAACTGATGAGGTTAAAAAGGAAGAATTTTTGTCTAAGCACGTTCAAAACATCAAAGATCATATCGACAAACTTTCCAGCAAGGAATATCAAAAATTGTTGAAGCAAGAAGGACTTGATTTCACCATTATGTTTATGCCCATCGAGTATGCCTACTTCATCGCTTTAGAAAAAGACAACTCCTTAAATGAATATGCCCGCAAAAATAAAGTTGTGATAGCGACAGCCTCTTTGATCTTTCCGGTTTTAGAAATAATAGAAGGGTTGTGGATGATAGACAAAGCCAATAAAAGCAGTGAGGAAATAATAAAGCTCGGCGAGGATATGCACAAAAGGGTTTTGATGTTTGTGGAAAATATGACCGATTTGGGGAAAGCAATTTCGACTGTTCAAAAGAAATATGACGATGCACAAAACAGACTGACAGGAAGGATGTCGATTATTAAAACTGCGGAGAAACTTGAAAATCTTGGAGTGAGGCATCAAAAATCTCTCAAAGAAAGCGACGATGTTGAGGCTACAACTTATTTAACAACCGCTGTAAACAATAGTGCTGATGATGATCCTCAGGCAACTCTCATCTACACCCCACCCGACAGCCCTGACAAAAAATAAAGGCACAGCCATTTGGACTGTGCCTCGATTTATCTATATAGAATTTTTAACTATTCGACGGGTTTCCTTTTGTGAGGCTCGTCGATTTTTATTG
>JAITBH010000028.1 GCA_031283745.1 Candidatus Ectomicrobium neotermitis
GAACAGGGACACTACGATTCCATCATAAGGGCAGCCGATTATTACTCGTCAATCTTTGGCACAGCCCCCGTAAACTCTCAAGCAGTCAGGGTGGCTATCGGCATTTACAATGTGGCAAACGATGACTCCTCTACAGATTACGGCAAAAGCGGTAAGGGACTTACAACTCTTTCAGCTGCCCTGTTTGCTAACAATTTCGATGACTATTATGTGGGGGAAAATCCCAACTATAAATCTGAAGCTTATGCACAAATAAGAATTGGCAGGCTCTCTGACCCTTATACGGACTATTTCGGGCCTATACATATTGTCACCGACAATGGTCTGGCAAGCAATATGACCGCCGTTTTAATACACGAATATGCCCACTCGCTGGGAATGATCAGTGCTGAGGGAACTCAAGGCGGCAACCTGGTTTTCTTCCCTTACGATGACCCTCAAACCAGCCTTAACAATTACAATAAATATCTACATGACTCCTATGGTAGTACTGCTGCATTTAGAAAAGAAATAGTCATCGCTGACTCGCCTGATGCCACAAAATTTGTGATTTTGCCCGGGGGCTATGCCTTTTTTTACTCTACCCACACCAAAGAGGTTTTAGACGGTGCGATTTTTCCTTTCAATAATCCGAATAAAGTCCCCGGGGTGCCTATTTTGGGATTTGAAAATGGAGCGCCAGATTTTTCCCACTCAGAGCTGACAAACTCCCTCATGAGCCATCAAAATTGGCGTAACTGGAATACACTCATGGAGGCTGAACTGGCAATCTTTCAAGATATAGGGATCGACATAGATAGGAAAAATTTCTTTGGCTATTCGCTCTATAAAAGCAATGTAAATATCGCCATAAGCTCTAATTTCTATGAAAGAAATGATGATAGGACCTATGATGTCGGCAAATACAATGAAACGCCTTTGACCATAGGCATTCATATTTTCGGCTCGACTAACACACTGACGATAAATAGTGTGGTTTTGTCTAAAGGGGACTCTTCTGTAGGTATCCGCGTCGACGGGCAGGAAAACGAATTGACTATAAAAGGCAATATCCATGCCGACGGGAATTATGGGATAGGGGTTTTGGTAGCTTATGGAAGGGATCATTTCATCACGGTCATCGGGACAGTTTCAGCTATGGGGACAAATTCGGACGCTTTGCGTTTTGATTTCGGCGACAATGTTCTCGGCAATCTCTTCGAGTATAGAGGCTCCTACAAAAGGAGAACTGCCATCAACGGCGGTTATATAAACATCGACTATTGGACAGAGATGACCCTTTTACAGGAATTAAACGGCCCGCGTGTCGAAAAAGTGGATATTTCGGGGGTGGTTGTCTCTAGCCGCAACAGCATTTATATAGCCAAAAATGCTTATGTCAAAGAGATAAACATAATAGATGGTGCAACGATTAAGGGCGATATTGTCTCTATGTGGCAGCCAACCAAAAATTCAAATTTTAGGGATCTCGACAATGTTTACAACTATGTCAATTACAATGGGGCAGCTGAGGATCTAAAAACCTCTCTAACTTTTGGCTCAGTTGAGAAGAGCAGCTTTGTCTTTCATAACAATATCAAGGCTATGGGCTTTTTAGATGTCTCAATTAAAAATACCTATTTTGACTTTGTGGGTTATATGACAGGCATCTCATCTTTTAGCCTTATCTCCTCAACACTTGCAGCTACCATCACAAACTCCCCCGTTTTTGTCAGCGCCTCTGATGTTTGGATAACCGATTCCAAGGTTGATTTGGACCTTGTAGATATAAATGCCAACAACTCTTTTAGATACCACAGCGGCGATGATCCTTATTTCAGCTTTGAGGGGCAAACCCACAATCAAGATTTTGAAGTGGCTATAACCCCTCCGCTTGAGAAAAAACAAAAATACTCGATAGGCTTTTATGATTACGATGAGCTTTTAGAGCCTGTTTGGGACAATAAAAGCATGAAACTTCTGCTTTTTGGCTCTCACGACGGCACATTAAATGAAAGCCGGGCGGCGCTTAGCACCATCAACCTTCCTTTAATAGCTGTAACACAAAACCCCATTTCAAACTATGCTTTTAACAAAAGAAATCCACAGATAAAAAAGCTCTCCCCTGCCCCTTCAGACCGCAAAAAAGGTCAGCCGCAAGGCCAGATAGAGGACAAATGGGGCTACCTTTGGGTTAGCCCTGTGTATGTCACAAGCAAAGGGGATGATGATGGACAAAAGTGGACTATGGATTCTTTTTATGGGGCAACAGGGATAGACCTTGTTGCAAGCAATTCCTTGTATTTTGGCGTGGCGGCTCAATTTGCCCGCCCAATTTTTAAGGCTCAAGATGTCAGTGCTTATGCTGAGGGATTTGACATTTTGTTTTATGGTAAAGCGTCTGCCGCTCATTTTGAGATGACAGCCATGTTCTCTGGGGGCATTGATAATTATCATCAAGAACGGACATATGAAAGGGCTACCTATAACACGGACTTTAGTGCACTTGATGAGATGGTTGGAGTTCAAATTGCCGCACCCTTTGACATCAGCAAAACTGTCCAAATAAAACCTTTTGCCTCTTATAAGCTGATCATCATACAGACTGCCGAGCATAACGAAGGTGCGGGGAGATATGCCTTGAGATACAATTATTCTGGGATTATGACTGAGGATGTTAATGCGGGAACTGAGATAGGTGTGAAACTTTTTAAGGGTGTAGATTTTAATAGCAGGATTTTTTATCGGGGTTTATATGGCTTAAAACCTTCTGAGGTTGAAGTAAGCTTTGTCAATGCCCCTGATGTAAAAGAGTTGGTGACAGGCAATCCTCTTGATAGAGACTATTTTGTGTTTTCGGCTAACTTGGATTTTGCCCTTTCCCCCCTTCTAAAAGTTGGGGGAGGTTGGACTCAATCGCAAAGCACTCATCAAAAGACGCAGACAATAAACCTCAACTTCTCGCTAAACTTTTAGGTTTTGAAACCTCAAACATTATTCTAGAAGCCGCTACCGCAGCATTTAATGACTGAATTTTCCCCGCCATTGCCACCTTAAAACACTCATCGCAAGCCTCCAAAACCTCGCCAGACAACCCTTTGGACTCATTTCCAACACAGATCATCGCCTTTTTGGCTATTTTTAAGTCCCGCAAATCTTTTGAAGCTGTCAAAGAGGCGGCATAAGTGCTCACCCCAAACATTTTTAACTTCTCAAAAAGTTCTTTTGAGCCTATATTGTCTATTACGGGGATATTAAAAATTGACCCCATCGATGAGCGGAGTGTTTTGTCTAAAAAAACATCAGCACTCCCCTTTGACACAAAAACTCCGCTAAAGCCAAAGGCATCAGCGGAGCGAATGATGGTTCCAACATTTCCGGGGTCGGCGATATTTTCAAGAAAGATGAACTTTTTACCCTCAGATAAAACTTTATCCAAATCAAAAACTTTCTTTTTAACCACCGCAAAAAACCCTTGCGTCGTTTTGGTGGAGGCAATTTTGTTTGCTACTGCAGGCAAAACCGTAAACACCTTTGCTGCGGGGCGGCTTAATTTAAGGAAATCGTTCTCATCTTTGCCGCAACCATCTAAAACAAAAATCTCCCGCACTTCCCACCCATCTTTTATCTCCCGAATTTGTTTTATCCCCTCAACAATAAACAGCCCCGTTTTATCCCTTTGGCGTTTATCTTTAAGCAAGGCAGCCCGCTTTATTTTTTCATTGTTTGGGCTTTCAATTTTCATTGTTGAACCTATACTCTATCTCCCCGTCCCCGATAACCCTGTATTCCCTTTTTATTCGGCGAATGAGATAGCTCCTATTGTTTTGGAGAGTTTCTATATCTAATTTCAGCAAACGGTTTTCCTCCTCAACTTTGGCTATAGACATCTTGATCTTTCTTTCCTCAAAGAGTTTTTTGACTACCGTCAAAGCCCCTCTGTTTAGGAAAAAACAGTAGGCTAAAAACAAAATCACGACAATGCGGACAATGCGGTAAAAGGTTTCTTTTTTCATAGGGCTTACCGCTCAAACTCATCTAAAGGATTTTCTTGCGGCAAGGGGTCCGGCTCAGGCGGCGGAATGAAAGTGTCTGTTGAGGCAAACATCTCAAAAAATGTCTCAGCGAGCTGCCTTGTGAGCAGGGAATTGTTGCTGACGACAGTGATCTCAACTTGGGTTTCGCTTTTTTGGTCTATAAAAAAGCCCGCTTCGGTGGAGTCTAATGTGTAGTTAAAAGACTTGGCAAAATCAAAAGCCACGATATAACCCTTCTTAAAACTCTGATGAGTGGGGCGGGCATACAAGGCTTTAATTATGAGCAAAGTTCTATCAAAGGCATCCCTTTTATTTGTCTCAAAGTCCTGCTTGTATCGGGAGGCATCCTCCCTTTCAAATTTCTGCGTGGAATAGCCTAAAAATCTGGCAGGGAAATCTAAAACACTGCAGGCGCTAAAGAGAAAAACTATGGAAACTAAAAACAAAAGTTTTTGCATATACACTCGCTTTTTAAGGAATTGAATATATCTTGTGAAGTTGAGGCATTATGACGACATTTTTAATTATTGCCCGAGCTGTCTGACGGGCTGCATAGAGGGCTTTAAGTTCAGGAATATCTTTAGCTATCGACGGCTGCAAAATAAAAAAGAGGTCTTTGCGGACCTCTTTGATTATTTGAGCAGCCTTTTTTATTTCAGAAAGTTTGATGTCTTTAGTGATGACGCATTTAACAAATACCTCTTTTTTTGCGGCAATTTTTAAGAACTCTTTATGTTCTGACCAAAAGCTTTTCCCGCACTGCGACGGAAGCTTAAAATCCATCGAAATTGTCTGACAAAACTTGATGACCTCTTTTAACTTTTCAGGCAGGGTCCCATTTGTTTCTATATAAATTTCAAAGCCGTGTTTTTTTATGAGAGGAAAGAAGTTTTTAAGGAATGCAGCATGCAGCAACGGTTCGCCGCCGGTGAAAGATATGGAATGTTTTTTGGGAGGGAAATCTTTTTTGCGGCTTTGATAAAGAGCCAAAACTTGCTCTAAAAGTTCGTCGCTAGTGAGCATTTTGAAGTTTTGGGAAGGGGGCATGGCTTTAGAGGTGTCGCAATAACAACATTTGATATTGCAGCCAAAAAACCTCACAAAAATCTGAGCCATGCCCGCATAAAGACCTTCCCCTTGATATGAAAAAAACACCTCATTGACCGCAACTTTGTTCATTTCTTGCTTACTTTGACTGCTAAAAGCGGGTCTTTTTTGCCTGCCTCTAAAAACCCTTTTGCCCTCAGCAAACAAGAATCGCATTTCCCGCACGGCTCGCTTTTGCCCTTATAACAAGACCAAGTTTTCTCATAAGGAACTTTCAGCCTTATGCCCAGCTTAATTATCTGGGCTTTTGTCATCTTTATCAAAGGTGCTAAAACCTCAACATTGGTGTCTAAAGAATCTATCAGGGCATTGTAAGCCTCGATAAATTGAGGGCGGCAGTCAGGATAGCCGCTATAATCAAGAGAATTTGCCCCGATAAAAATCTTTTGAGCTTTGATGGATTGAGCAAAGGAGAGGGCATAAGAAAGGAAAAGCGTATTCCTGCCCGGGACATAGGTTGAGGGTATGCCCGTTAAATCTTGCCTATCGACAGGAACCTCAACATCCTTGTTTGTCAAAGAATCTTTTGCCCACGGCAAGGCTATTTTCATAACAGTTGCCTCTACCTTGAGATCTTTTGCTATGGCAATTGCACTCTCAATTTCTTTTCTGTGCTTTTGACCATAATCAAAAGTTAAACAATTGCAGTCATACCCTTTTGAAAGGGCATAGTATAAAACAGTAGTCGAATCTAATCCGCTTGAAAACAAAACAACTGCTTTTTTCATCTGCCTACTCTCCTTTTTTGCAAAAAGTCTATCTGGTTTTGACAGCAGAATTTCCTTCGCTTTCCCAAACTTCCACTTCCAGAACTTTCAACCCTCCAGTTTCTACCTTTATCAGCTCGTCTAAAATAAACCCTGCTATGTTTTCAGCTGTGGGGTTTATCTTGTCAAACGGGCATATATCGTTTAAGCACTTGTGATCTAAATAATCCATTACATTGTCTAAGTAAAACTTTATATCGCTAAAGTCTTCTACCATTCCGTTTTCGTCGAGGAAATCCCCTTTGCTAAAACTCGCTTTAATTTTCCAATTGTGGCCGTGAAGATTCTCACATTTGCCTTTGTAATTGCGCAAAAAATGAGCCCCTGCAAAAACTCTTGAAACATTTACTTTATATGTCATTGTTTTCTCCTTTTACTCTAAAATAATTTTTTTAACTCTCGGCAGCTTTTTTCCAAAAAACTCGCCGCCTAATCTTTGGAACTTCTTAGGGTTATCGCTGGCATAAAAAGACAGCGTCCCTTTTTTACCCTTTGAGGCGTTCAAACTGCCTTTATTGAGTATTTTTGTAACTTCGCAAGCTACTGCATTTGCTGAATCTACGAGCTTGATCCTTGGCCCAACCGTTTTTGAGATGGCAGATTTTAAGAGCGGATAATGTGTGCAGCCCAAGATCAAAGCATCTATCTGTCTCTTTATTAACGGATCTAAGTATATCTTTGCGGCATCTAAGGCTATCTGCGTCTTTGTCCACCCCTCTTCAACTAAAGGGACAAAAAGGGGGCAAGGCTTGCCAAAAACTATAGCTTTTGAAAACTTTCTGACTGCTTTTTTATAGGAATTGCTGCTTATTGTTCCCTCGGTTCCTATCACGCCGATACGGTTTGAAATAGTCTGCTTACAAGCTTCTTTTGCACCCGGCTCTATTACCCCGACAACCGGTATCTGCAAGTTCTTTTTGATGGCGGGCAGGGCAAAAGCTGATGCGGTATTGCAAGCTACAACCAATGCCTTTATCCCTTTAGAAACCAAAAAATCTGCGATATTTGTCGAAAACTTTGTGATTGCCTCTTTTGACTTTGACCCATAGGGCAAGTGGGCTGTATCTCCAAAATATATCAAGCTCTCATTGGGCAGCATTTTGTTGACGGCTGCCATAACAGTCAGGCCCCCAAAACCTGAATCAAAAATCCCTATCGGTCTATCGTCAAAACCCTCAATCTTTTTCACAGCTTCTCCTCTTCAATTAAATGGTGCCAAAAAGCCTATCCCCGGCATCGCCAAGGCCGGGCATAATGTAGCCGTCCTCATTAAGCTTTTCATCTAAAACGGCAGTATAAATAGGTATCTCGGGGTGGGCATCATTTAATCTCTGAACACCCTCAGGCGCTGCAACTAAGCACAAGAACTTTATATTTGAGCAGCCCGACTCTTGAAGTTTGTCTATGGCTGCCGTAACGCTCCCGCCGGTAGCAAGCATCGGGTCAATTAAGATCACATCCATATCTTTAGCGTCTTTGGGTATTTTGAAATAGTAAACGGTAGGTTTTAGGGTTTGCTCATCGCGGAAAATACCTATATGTCCTACTTTTGAGGTCGGAATTAAACGCAAAATTCCCTCAACCATACCTATGCCGGCCCTTAAAATCGGGACAAGCAGCATTTGATGATTGCAAACCTCGCACTTAGCTATCGCCAATGGGGTTTCAATATCGACAGGCGAAACGGGAATATCGTTAGTTATTTCATAAACCATGAGCATCGCCACCTCGTCAATGAGCGCCTTAAACTTAGGCGACGGGGTATTTTTATTTCTGATGCTTGCCAACTTATCCTTTATGAGCGGATGTGAAACGATGTGAAGATTATTGAACTTGCTCATCTTTACCTCCTCTTGGAATTATTAAGTTTAAGATTATGCCCGCTATGGCAGATAAGCCTATGCCGCTAAGGACAAAATCCGGGGTTATAAAAATCTGCAAGTCCCCTATACCTATAGTTAGTATCAAGGCAGCAATTATTAGGTTGCGGGGTTTAGTCAAGTTGACTTTAGCCTCAACGAGCGAGTTGATCCCGATGGCGGCAATTGCTCCAAACAGCAACATCATAATTCCACCCATAACAGGAGAGGGAATGGTTTGGAGGAGGGCGTTGAGCTTCCCGCAAAAAGCCAAAATGACTGCAAAAATCGCAGCAACCCGCATATAAACTGGGTTAAAAGCTTTCGTCAAAGCGACCGCCCCCGTAACCTCAGAATAAGTTGTGCTAGGCGGGCCGCCCGCAAGTGCGGCAAACATTGTGCCTATGCCGTCTCCAAGCAAAGTTCTATGAAGGCCGGGTTTTTTGAGGAAATCTTTGCCCGTAACCGACGAGATAACAATGATGTCGCCGATATGCTCAACAGATGGGGCAATGGCAACTGGAACTATAAAGAGAATTGCAGCTAAAGATAATGATGGAATGGCATATTTGCCTGCCTCTATGGCTGATGTCCAAGGTATGGCAAACCAAGGGGCGTTTACCACTGGGCTAAAATCGACCTTTCCTAATATCAAGCAGAAAAGATAGCCCGCCGCTACAGCAGCCAAGATGGATACGAGTTTTATGAACCTACCTTTTGAGACATTGATTATGACAGCAGTCAACAATGAGATTATGGCGGCAATCAAAGCCAAACTGTCAAAACCCGAGCCAAAGGTTACGCTGCTTGCCGTAGCAGTGGGGGCAAGTTTTAAGCCTATTACGATGATCACGGGTCCCGTAACTATACGCGGAAGGAACCTATCTAAAAATTTCAAACCCCAAATCTTAAAACAGAGTGCTAAAAGGCAAAAAGCCAGCCCGCTGACAGCCAAAGCACCCAATGTTGAGCTTATTCCATATAGCCCTATGCTTTCTCTTATAGGTGCAATAAAAGCAAAAGAGCTTCCCAGAAAAATTGGAACCATTGCCCCCGTAACCCCTTGAAAAATCAAAGTCGCTATTCCTGCCGCAAACAGAGCTAATGCTGGGTCAAGACCTGTCAACAATGGAACTAAAACCAAAGCGCCAAATGCTACACAAAGCATCTGAGCGCCTATCACAACAGTCTTTAGCTGTTTCATAAAATCTCCTATTTTTTATTTTCTTTGCTGCATATTTTTCCTGTCATAGTATCTCAAAACGCCGTCATATATGGACTGGGCTGCTGACTGTTGAAATCTCCTATCTTTCAGCCTTGCCTCTTCTGAGTAATTGCTTATGAAAGCCACCTCTACTAACACCGCAGGCATTTGAGTTCCTCTTAAAACATAAAACCCCGCTTGCTTAACCCCTCTGTTTTGAATTTTCAATCTGCCCGGCGCCACCGCCGCAATGAAACTGCTCAGTTCTGCGGACTCGTTTAGATATTCGTTTTGCATCATAGACCACAACATCCTTTGTATGCGGGCTAACTGCGGGCTGGGCTTGCCTTCAAGCTCGATAACCGAGTTTTCTAAGTTTGCCGTCGCTAAAGCTTCCGCATCGCTTGCCCTTTCTGAGAGTAAAAACACCTCAAAACCCCCTATCTTTCTGTTTATATTGGCATTGCAGTGAATGGATATAAAAAGATCCCCCCGCTGCTCGTTAGCAATGTTTGTCCGCTCAGCAAGGGGGATAAAGGCATCATCTTTTCTGGTTAAAACGACTGTGTAATCTTTGTTTCTATCAAACAGCCTCTTTAGCTCATAGGCAATTTCTAAGGCTATATCCTTTTCTTTCGTGCCTCCCGGTCCCACGGCGCCCGGGTCATTTCCTCCATGACCGGCATCTATGATTATGAGCTTTGCATTCTTGTTTTTGTTTTTAGCGCTAAGAGCCGCCATTTCGGTAAAAGAGGAGGCATCGTCAACGATGGCAACACTTTCATCTCTAACAGACTGAACATCAAACTTCTCAAGCGTGAGATTGGATAAATCGGTATTGTCTTGACCCTCCTCTATTGGAGAAATGGGAATATCCACTTTTACCTCTTGGGCTGATGTGCCAGTCTGGGAGGCAGGGATGGGCTTTGAATGCTCTATTATTAGGCTGATTTTGTCTGGGGAAACTACCGACCTTGTCGCCCTTACTACCTTTATATCTTGAACAAGATTGACGCTTATCACTGCTATCCTGCCGTCATTTTTGGAAGCTATATTTGCGATTGCCCCATTGTTTATCTCTATGGTTTCGTTTTTGGCCTTGCCCCGCAAAATTTTCAAAAGCACAGTCCTTGAAGAACGGGATACTGTATATTCAAAAGCCTGCGACATTTCTACGATGATTTGGCTTTCCGTAGTCTTAGCAATGTATTCGATAGATTTGACATTGAGGTTATAGGTCAGGGCGAGCCGGCTTTGTGCGGGGATCCATCGGGTATTGATGTCTGTAATTTGGGCAAACTCTTTTGTGCTTAAAATTTCGGCAGGGATATAAATGACATTTCCAACAAGTCTTGAGGGGGACTGCATATCGCGGGGATCTTTTCCAAAAAGCACTGTTTTGTTGTCAGGGGAGAAATCCAGCCGCTTATTGTTTACTCTCATGGTAACCACAGAGCTGATGGGCTTCCATTCAAAAGAAGCATTGTAAATACGGGCGATGTCTTTGATTGAAAAAAAATATTCGGATCTGGAGTTTTGATAAGTGTCTATTTCGTCGATACTTTGACCGTCAAGGAAGACTGAAACATTCTTACGGGTGAGGGTTTGAGGGGCAGGGGCTGAGAGGGCAACTACACCAAAACAAAACAAAAAAAGCGTTGGCAAAACCGCTTTTGCTATTATTTTCATTAAATTTAGTTGATAAACCATTGTAAACTCATCTACTTTTTAGTCCCTTTTATGCCTTTGCCTTTATTTGTGAAAGCCGAGATCAGCAGGATTTGCCCCGCCCGATATAAGTTTTAGCTTCCCTCCTTGTTGTTCAAACTTGATTCTAAGTTTTGCCGCTTGGGCAATTAAAGCCAAAGTTTCAGGATCATCTATGCGGGCAATCCCTTTAGACCAAAAATCTATCACCAATCTGCTATCTCCAAAAACTTTCTTAATCCCCTTCTTTAATGCATAGTCTAAGGCATAATAACAGGCCTTCAGCTCGCCGAAATTGTTCGTATTGTGCTTGCCGACTGCGATATTTTTGACGAGATCCTTGCCGTTTTTGTCAGTAACCCTGATTTTTACCCCGCCCCCGCCGCCAGTTCCTGAGTCAAAATACACCCCGTCCTCATCATAAAACACCTTAGTTTTGTAGTCCGCCCCGCTATCTAACCACTTTTGGGCAAGTTCACGGGCTAAAAAACGTTTGTTTTTTGCACCTTTTTTGCCCGCTATGCGGTTATAACAGTCAATCCAGTTGTCGGTTATGCCTTTCTTGCCGTCAGATAAAGCCCAAGCATAAAAATACACTTTATTATTCATCTAACTCCCCCTTTTTAACCATTAAAGACTGATTCCTAACCTTACCGTTGTAAACTGATCGTCTTCCAAATCGCTATCATTCCTCTGATACACGGTATAAACTGCCTCTACATATAAACCGAATGCGATATTGTAGCCCACCCCGGCAGCATAATATGTCCCCCCTGTCTCTAAAGGATCCCCTGTCAAAAAGAAACCATATCTCCCGCTGACAAAAAATGATGTCGGAACAACGTTGACCACAGCAACCGCATATATCGGCATATGGGGTTTTGAGTTTTCACTGCCGTCTGAGGAGAAATATTGAGCCCCCGGTCCTGCCTTCAAGATGCCGGGTACGATGGGAAACAGATACTCAAAAAGAAAGGAGTAGGAGAACTTTTGTGCACTCTGGCTATAAGTTCCTCCTGCTCCTATATTGATGTCTGCAAAGACATTTTGCCCTAAAATTGCCAAACACATCACCACAACTGCAAATTTCCTCATTTTTAGCCCTTTTTTCCTCTTTTTTGTGCCTCTAAACGGCATTATAAACATAACTTGAATAAAAAACAATCATATATTAGAATGAAAAATCATATTTGAAAGCTCAAAAATACGGAAATTTACCCCCAAAAAGGCTCTCCAAAAACTATCAATGGACTATTCAACTCAATCCCTTAAAAAACATCTCCTCTGGCATGGAAAACTCTCCATAAACCCCAAAATGGCAATCAAAACCGCAGAAGACCTTTCTTTAGCCTACACTCCCGGCGTGGCTCAAGCCTGCCTTGAAATCAAAAAAAACCCTCAAAAAGTATGGGAACTCACCGGCCGCTGGAACACAGTGGCTGTCATAACTGACGGCTCGGCCGTCTTAGGTCTTGGCGACATAGGTCCTGAGGCAGGTATGCCTGTCATGGAGGGCAAATGTGCCCTTTTTAAGGTTTTTGGCGGAGTTGACGCTTTTCCCCTATGTATTTGCTCCCAAAATGTGGACGAAATAGTCAAAACAGTGTTCTTATTATCAGGCAGCTTTGGCGGGATAAACTTAGAGGACATTTCTGCACCCCGTTGCTTTGAAATAGAACAAAGGCTCAAAAGCGTCTGCGATATACCCGTTTTTCATGATGATCAGCACGGCACGGCAGTGGTAGTTTTAGCAGCTTTGATAAACGCCCTAAAAATTGCACAAAAAAAGCTCGAAAACATTAAAGTCGTCATCAATGGGGCAGGGGCAGCAGGTATGGCTTGTGCAAAGTTACTCATGGCGGCGGGTCTTAAAGACATCATAATGCTCGACAGGCAGGGTGCTATCTATCAAGGGCGGGACGGTTTGAACCCCCAAAAAGCTCAAATGGCTGAAATTTCTAACTTAGACAAACAAAAAGGGGGGCTTAAAGAGATTCTTAAAGGGGCAGATGTTTTTATCGGTGTGTCTGCGGCGGGCGTTTTGAGTAAAGAAATGGTCAAAACTATGGCCAAAAACCCTATACTTTTTCCAATGGCTAACCCAACTCCCGAAATTTTTCCAAAAGATGCACTCGAAGCCGGTGCTGCTGTTGTAGGAACAGGCCGCAGCGATTT
>JAITBH010000158.1 GCA_031283745.1 Candidatus Ectomicrobium neotermitis
ACTACTGACATTTTCTTCATTTTTATTCTCCTTTTTTATTTTCAACATCTCTACGACATAAAGTTATTTAACAAAACTTCCCACAACTAACAAGAAAGCAAAAATGCAGGGTTTTTGACCGTAACATTTTCGATATCGCTTTCTTTTGCCCCGCATTTTCTAATCATAGGAACCACATAATCTAAAACTCTTGTATACCCATTGCCCCCATAATGCCGATAGTAAATTTTAATATACAAGTCGCTGCCTAAAACTATTTGCTTTGAATACCCCTCGTCAAACAATCGCAACAGTGCATATATTCTGTCGTAATCGGTAGGGTTTAACATATCAGCTGCCTCATAATTGCAGGACTCGCCAAAAAAATCAAAGACGATGGTTACACCTTTGTCTAAAATCCTTTTTATGGGATCTAAGTTCAGTTTAGCTGCATTATCGTGATCCTTTATTATCTTTACGATGTCATATTCTTTGATGAAACTATCCATATGGCAGGTGATAATACGTTCAGGTTTAACCCCTTCATTAAAAGCAATATCCAGCATTTTTAAGGTGTCATTTGTGTCTATAAAAACATCCGTCCAGCCTCCCGTATGAATTTGGAGAGGTAAGCCGGTCTCAAAAGCAGTTATTGCCCCAGCCTGCAATGCCCTTTTTTCATTGTCATTTAGGCTATTGCACGCAATTTTTACCTGCCCCGCTTTGATGTCTGTTCCATCAATGCCAACATCAATTTCACTTTTCATATGTTTGACCAACTCATTTACTCTCATCTCTTGGCACTTTTGCGGCCAGAACCTGTCGGCATACATTCCCGCTGAGGCGACGATATTTAAGCCCGTGTTTATCGATATTTGTTTGATCTGCCTTATATCTCCCCGTATGCCGGTGGGGCTGCACTCTAAGATCGTTTTCCCCCCTGCCTCCTTAAACAGATTCAGCTCTTTAGTTGCCAACTCCGCATCGTCAAGCCTCATGCACTCAGGAGACAAATAAAAATATCCTTTCCGCAGGTAATACATATTCTCATCGCTTATCGTCAGATATTTTTTGTCTATGGCTGGAAAGGAGTTCTTATACACTTGGGTATAAGGCAATAGCTCTATGAGAATATGATCGTGCATATCCGTAAATTTCAATTCGTCAGAATTTATTTGCCCCAAAACAGTCATTACTTTTCCCATATATCCTCCGTTTTTAGATAGAAATTATTTTGTGAACTTAGTCCAGATGAGGTCATATTGTTCAAGCTCCTTTGGCCCTAAGTTCTTAATGAACTCTCCTCTCTTTAACACATCTGCGGGTATATTTGCAGCAGGGTTATTTTTAAACGAATCGGGCAGCAAAGCAACTGCGGCTTTGTTGGGGTTTGGATAAGGATGTTCCTCTGAGATCATTGCACTGACATCAGGCCTCAAAATAAAGTTGATGAACTTCTTAGCGTTTTCAACATTCTTTGAGTCCTTTAAGATCACAAGGTTATCGAGGAAAAGATATATCCCCTCTGCAGGGTAAATCACTTCAAATTCATCGGGTAGCTCTATAATGCAAAGAGCAATCTCACCACTCCACATATACCCAATACTCGTTTCGCCGCTTATCATTGGGGTTTTAGGCGAAGAGCTGTCCCGCAGTTTCAAATTAGGTTTTAGCTTCTCCATATATTCCGCAACTTTTGCCAGCTCAGCGGGATTTGTCGTATTAAAAGAATAGCCCAAAGACTTGGCCATAGCACCGATAACTGCCCTAAAATCGTCAAGAACCACTATCGAGCTTTTATATTTTGGGTCTAAAAGATCCTTAAAAGAGGTTATTTTATCTTTTACGAGTTTCCTGTTGACAACTATCATAGCAGCCCCCGCCATATAAGGAACGGAAAATTTGTTTCCTTTGTCAAAAGAAGGATTTAGGTATGCCTCATCGAGGTTCTTAAAATTCTCCAAGCTTTGAGGATCATATTCCAAAAGCATTCCTTCCTTTGTCATCAACTCAACCATATAGTCGCTTGGCACAACCACATCGTAAATGTTCTCTTTGCTACTTTTTACTTTAGCAAGCATATCCTCATTGGATATGTAAGTGGCTGCATTGACCTCTATCCCCGTCTCTTCTTCAAACTTTCTGATGACGCTATCGGGCAGATAATCCTCCCAAACAAAAATGTTTACCTCGCCTCCCATTCCCTTTGCCTTCTTTGAACAAGCCATAAAAACAAACCCTGAAATCACCACAACCAACACAAGACAAACGGCAAATGCTCTTTTCATTTAACTCTCCTTTTTTTAATAAAACATCAATTTTTACTCACCAACAGACAAAAAAAAGGCACTCATTAAAGAGATTCTTTAATGAGCGCCTTTGCCCAAAACTGCGGTCGTGCTTCAAAAACTGATGAGGGCTATATACCAAAATAGCACCCTTTTTCAAATTCCGGCTTAGTCTTTTCCGCTCTTTTTTGAACGATAAGCAGCGGATTGGCTAATTATCACAATTATAAAGGTAGCCAGCATTATTATCGACGACAGTGCATAAACATCGGGGCGAATGCCAGACCGCACAGACTCCATTACTTTTAACGGGAAAGTGATGCTTGAGGCGCCTGTTGTAAAGAAGCTGATTATGAAGTCATCGATTGAAAGCGTAAAAGCCAGCACTGCCCCCGAGACTATGCCGGGAAAAATTATCGGTATCGTTATCCCTGTAAGAACTTGAATGCGGTTTGCACCAAGGTCCATCGCTGCCTCCTCAATTGATCTGTCATAGCCCGAAAGCCTTGCCCGGACAGTAAAGACGACAAAAGGAATACTGAAAGTCGCATGGGCTATTACCAAACTAATACGTCCAAGCGGGACGCTTGCTATTGCAAAAGATGCCAAAAGGGAAATTCCCAAAACAATTTCTGGAATAACAACAGGTATATAAAGCAAAGAGTCTATCACGCCCTTGCCTTTGAACTTATATCTAAACATAGCGATTGCTGTCAGTGTTCCGATGACAACAGCAATTGCCGTGCTGCATGATGCGACAACAAGTGTATTGACAAAAGATTCCAAAAGCCCCGAATTGCGAACCATTTCGCCATACCAGCTCACAGTAAACCCCTCAAAAGTAATATTGCGTCTTGAGGTGTTAAAAGAAAACAAAATCACTATGAGTATTGGGGCATACAAAAACACATAAACAAATGCCGAAAAAAAGCGGGCTGAGAGTGTTTCTAAATTGAATTTTTTCTTGTTTTTCATTTTACACCGTCCCCAACTCGTCGAGTTTGCCCCCAGATTTAGTGTAGAGCTTGACGCAAATAAGAGTTATCGCAATGAGCATTATCGATAGAGCTGCACCGAAGGGCCAGTTGTATGCTTCCTTAAACTGACGAGAAATAACATTTCCGATAATTTGATTGTTGCCTCCGCCCATCAGGTCTGAGACAAAGAAAAAGCCCAGCGATGGAATGAAAACCATTATTGAGCCTGCAAAAATACCGGGAGCTGTTAGAGGCAGGGTTATATATCGGAAAGTTTTCCAAAAACCTGCCCCGAGATCCTTTGATGCCTCAATCAAACTGTTGTCTAACTTATCGATAACGGTATGTATCGGCAAAACCATAAAAGGAAGCAATGTATAAACCATACCCAAAATCACCGCCCCCCTTGTAAACATCATCTCAATCGGAGCGTCTATCAGACCTATGTAGATGAGAAAATCGTTGACATAGCCATTTCTGCCCAGCAAAACCCTCCAGCTATAAAGCCTGATCAAAGAGTTAGTCCAAAACGGAAGCATTAGAAAAATCATCATGAGTGCTTTTCTAAACGGAGTAGTAGATGCCATGATATAGCCAAAAGGGTAGGCGATTAGAACGCAGACAACAGTAGTCAAAACCGCAACGATAAGCGAGTTTGTGTATATGCCCAAAATTGTGGAATCAAAAAGTCGGGCATAATTTCTTAGCGTAAAATCAAACACGATATTGTGCGACTCGTTTGTTGAACAGAAGCTGATTATCAGAATATAGATCAGCGGGACTGCTATCAAAAGAAACAGCCAAGCCGTCACGGGAGAGATCATCGCAAACAAAGGAACAGTTTTTTTCCTGAAGTTTGGGTTCTTAAAAAAGCTAACCATTCTCTCCCTCCTTAGGCAAAAGTTCAGGAATTGCCGCATTAAATGAGTTCAATCCCACACTTTCAATCTGGTTGATAATGTCGTTTGCATGGGTATAAATCATCACGGCATCTTTAATATCCCAGTAGACATATCGAATGCTCCCCACCGGCGGCGCGGGCTGATCTACGGAGGTATTTATTTTTATGGCTTGCCCATTTGTGAGATTGATTATTGTTTTGACTATATTGCCCAAATAAATGCTCTCACGGACAATCCCGCCTAAAGAAAAATTCTCGACAGGCTTCACACTGCACTTTGTTTTTTCAGGGCGAACACTGACATAGACAATTTCGTTTGGGTCAAAACCCTCACTCTTGCCCATCATATCCCCCGCTTCGCAGTAGAGATAAGCAACTCCGCCTTTTTCTTCCTCAACCACAGTTTCAAACAAGTTGGTCTCACCGATAAAGTCTGCGATAAATTTTGTGGCGGGCCTGTCATAAACATCCTCAGGCTTTCCACACTGATCAAGGTTTCCAACATTCATCACAGCTATGCGGTCGCTCATGGTCAGTGCTTCTTCTTGATCGTGGGTAACATAGACGAAAGTTATCCCAAGTTTCCTTTGCAGATTTTTTAGCTCTATCTGCATTTGCTTTCTGAGCTTCATATCCAAAGCGCCCAAAGGTTCATCTAAAAGCAAAACGCGTGGGTTATTGATGATAGCCCGAGCAATTGCGACTCTTTGTTTTTGCCCTCCAGAAAGTTGAGAAGGATACCGTTGCCCAAAACCCTCTAACCTAACCATCACAAGAGCTTTGTTGACCCTATCTTTGATCTCCTTTTTGGGAACTTTTTTCATCCGCAAACCATAAGCGATATTGTCATAAATGCTCATATGCGGAAATAATGCATAACTCTGAAAAACTGTATTTATATTTCTTTCAAAAGGTTCTTTATTTTCAACATTTTCCCCTTCCACGATAATAGTTCCCGTAGACTGCCTTTCAAAACCCGCTATCATTCTTAGCAATGTGGTTTTTCCGCAGCCCGACGGCCCTAAAATCGACAAAAATTCTTTCTCATAAATCACCAAACTCAAGTCTTTTACAACATGGTTTGAACCGTAAAACTTATTAACTCCCGAAATTTCAACTATAGGTTTAGGTTGTTCCGTTGCGGGAGGTTCCTTTTCTTTTTCCATTTTTATCCCCTTAAATAAAAAAACAACGATGTCTTAATCGACCTCGTTGTCAACTTTTACTTTTCTATGAATATAAGACAGTTTGTCCGTCTTATCATTGATTTATATTGCTTTCTTTCCACGTTCGCCCGTTCTTATGCGCATCGCATCATCAACATTTGTCACAAAAACTTTTCCATCTCCAACTTTTCCAGAAGAAATTTTTTCATGAATGATGTTTAAGATCTCATTTACAGCCGAATCCTCTACTACCGTCACAGCTTGAACTTTCGGCAACAAATTCATTCCTGCAACCTTAACACCTTTCAACTTAAAACCCTTAGGCCCGCCCGATGTCAGCCCGCCTTTTTGCTTCCCGCAGCCCATCACGCTTGTTACTGTAATACCTCCAACAGAATGGCTGTTTAGAATTGTCTTTAACGCTTCAAGCTTGTCGGGCCGAATAATAATCTCTAACTTTTTCACTGAAACTTCCTCCTTTTTTGATGTGTCAAAATTGCGACTTGGGGCTTATACATAACTTAACTTTGAGATGTCAATTTGCCTAAAATTTCGGTTTTCTCGACGACAGAACGCATTTATCGTAGACAAAAGAGGACACCACTGAGACAGAAAGTGTAAGCACAATTACGCCTAAAGAAATGAGTGTTGGAATATGAATTATTTCTGAACACAACATCTTTAAGCCGATAAAAAACAATATAAAAGCAACGCCATACTTTAAGAATTTGAACTTTCCCGCTAACCCCGAGAGCAAAAAATACAAAGACCTCAAGCCAATCACTGCAAAAATATTTGATGTAAAAACAATGAACTCATCAGAGCTAATCGACAAAACGGCAGGGATCGAATCTACGGCAAAAATGATGTCGCTTATTTCAACAACAAAAACTGTCGCAAACATAGAGGTGGCGCATAAAAGATTATTTTCCCGCAGGAAAAATTTGCCCTTATGCGGGGAGTCAGTAAAACGCAAAAACTTTTTTAATAGCTTGTAGGCAAAATTGTCATCAAACTTTTTGTCCTCATGATTTCCCTTTAACATCTTTATTCCTGTGTAAATGAGCAAAGCGCCAAAAACAAAAATCGTCCAACTAAAAGCATTTATCAACTGTATACCGACAAAAATGAAAATGAACCTTAAAATTATTGCCCCGATGATCCCGTAAAACAAAACTTTGGGCTGAAATTTTTGCTCGACGTTAAAGTAAGAAAAGATGAAAAGAAAAACGAACATATTGTCTATGGAAAGCGAGTATTCAACGGCATAGCTCGTAACATATTCAAGAGCTTTCTGCCCTCCCAATGAAAAAAAAATCCCTGCTCCAAAAAGCAGGGCGATTGATACCCAACACAATGTCATTTTTGCAGCTTTCTTGAGGCTTATCTCATCATTGCTCATCACAAATAAATCGATAAATAATGAGGCGACAATAACCACAGCAAAAATAACCCACATAATAATTTCAATGTTCATTTTTTGATTTCCAAAACCATTTTATAGTCGTTCATTTGATAGCCCCCGCCAATGTCAAGATCCACAGTTTCTTTAATCTCAAAACCCAACCTTTTATAGACCTCAATCGAACTTTCGTTTTGTCTGTTTACGGTTAAATAGATATTGCCAAGATTTAATTTTTCGGCAGCGGCTTTCATAAATTCAAGGCTCTTTTTTGCATATTGTTTTTTACGTGCCGTGCGGCAAACATAAAGCTTGCTCAAAAATAAGCCATCATCTTTTGCAACTATCGCAAAGTATCCGTCATAAAAATCCACCTCAGCCCTCATCAAAAAATACTTATAGTTTTCATCTTTTATCTGCTTTGAGATCGCCTCAAAGGACTGAAAGTTTTCAAGCATATAATCGATTTGTTTGTCAGAAATTATCGGCAAATAATGCTCTCTCCAAACCTCTTTAGCTATTTGTTCAACAGTTTTTATTGCCTCAGGCAAGCAAACCTCAACTATTTCCATAAAGAAATCTCTTCTAAAGTTTTTCTGGGTGTTCTTTTGTCGCTGTTTTTCTCGCTGTCTGCCTCATAGCCCAAAGTTATCAAGCACTCCGGGTTAAGCCCTGAGGGCAGGTCTAAAACCTTTTTTATTTGCTTAGCGTTAAACCAGCCGATATAGCAGGTACCAAGCCCCAACTCCTGAGCTTTTAAGACCATTTGCTGACATGCTATACCTATATCTATTAAGTGGTATTGAACGCCTTGAGCTTTTTCGGCGATGGAATGAACCAACAGTTCTTTTTTTGAACACGCAACTATTATTACTGGAGCCTCAGTTGCCCACTTATTTGAGACAAAAAATTCTTCAAGTCGTCCATGCTTTAAGACCGCCTCACGGGCAGTCTTGCTTTGAACAATCACAAAACGCCAAGGCTGTGCATTGCAAGCTGAGGGGGCAAGCCGGGCGGCTTCTAAAATTTGCTCAATTTTTTCTTTTTCAACAGGCTTAGGCTCAAATTTTCGGACGCTTTTTCTTGCCCTGATAATCTCATCTAAAGTCATTTTATCCCTACCTTTATTAGCCACTTCTCAATTGCCTCTTTTGAGGCGGCAATGTTTCCTGCACGAACTTGCAAGCCATCAAGCACTGTCGCACCTTTGGCAAGTTTCTGGACATTTCCAAAACTTTTACCAGCTTTCCCGCCGCCTGTGGTGCAAAACGGTATCACTGTTTTGCCTGCAAAGTTATGGTCCGACAGAAAAGTGTTTATCGGCGAGGGGGTGTTTGAAATCCATAGCGGATAGCCGACAAAAATCACATCGTATTTGCTGATGTCTGTGGTGCTAGGAAGCGGGGTTTTGTTACCTGTCACAAGATCTAAGCCTGAACGCAAAAGTATGGACAGAAATGATTTTGAATAGGGTTTTTGAGGTTTTATCTCAAATATTTCGCCCCCGACAATCTGATGGATATTTTGTGCTAGCGCCTTGGTGTTTCCGCTACTGCTGTAATATGCAAGCAAGAAAGATTTTTCACTCATTTTGTGCCTCCTTAGACAAATTTGAATTTTTTACTGCATAGTCTCAATTTCATTCAACTATGTTTATTTTCTTTAACCATCCGCTAATTGCTGCATCAGATGACCCAACATTCGCACCTCGAATTTGCAAACCGTCGATAACATTTGCCGATGGGGAAAGTTCCTTTACCTTCTTAAAACTCTTGTCGCCCGAACTGCTTCCCGATACGCAAAACGGTATCACTGTTTTGCCTGAGAAATTGTGTTCGGCTAAAAAAGTGTCTATCGGAGGAGGGATTGTTCCATACCATATAGGATAGCCGACAAAAATCACATCGTATTTGCTGATGTCTACTGTTGTTGATAGCGGTGGTTTATAACCTGAATTTATTTCCTGCTTGGCTTGCTTGAGAGTGTCGTCATATGATTGCGGATAAGCTTTAACTGGCTTTATTGCAACAATATCTCCACCTACAAGCTGATGAATTTTTTGAGCCATTTGTTCTGTATTGCCTGTGCGGCTGTAATAAACGATAAGGGTAGATTTTGAATCCGTAGTTTTAGCTTGAGTTGCCGCCATAGAACTTCCCACTGCAAAAACCATAATCAAAGATAATAAAAATAATTTTGCTGCCATTTTATGCCTCCTTAGACATTAAACTTAAACTCAATAATATCCCCGTCTTTAACAACATATTCCTTCCCTTCACTTCTCAAAAGTCCTGCATCCTTGACTGCTTTTTGGCTCCCAAGCTTTTCTAAGTCCCCGAAGTTCATAACCTCAGCTCGAATAAAACCTCTCTGAAAATCAGTGTGAATTACCCCTGCCGCCTGAGGTGCCAAAAAACCTTTTTTTATTGTCCAAGCCCTGCTCTCATCTGCCCCTGCTGTAAGAAAAGTTGAAAGCCCAAGCAAATCATAACCTGCCTTTATCAAACGGTTTAGCCCTGCTTCCTTTAAGCCAAGATCCTTCAAAAACTCCTGCCTATCTTGCTCGGAAAGTTCTGAAAGTTCTGCCTCTATTTTTGCACAGATTGGCAAAGCTGCTGCCCCCTCTTTGAGGGCTTTTTGCTTAACAACTTGGGTGAACTCATTTTCCATTTCGGGCAGATCATTTTCCCCAACATTGCAGGCATATAAAACGGGCTTAGCGGTAATGAGAAAGAAATCTTTGATCATCTCACTCTCCTCCCCGCTCAAAGACATAGTCCGAGCAGGTTTGCCCCCATCTAAATGGGCTTTTAGCCTAAGAGCCAAATCTCTTTGAGCGATGACGCTTTTATCTTGCAAGCGGATATTTTTTTCTAACCGCTCAAGCTTTTTTGCCGCAGAATCCATATCAGCCAAAATCAGCTCAGTGTCAATAATATCGATGTCGTCTAAAGGGTTTATTGCACCGCTAACATGAGTGATGTCTTTATTTTCAAAGCATCTGACAACATGAACTATGGCAGCCGTTTCCCTTATATGGGACAAAAATTGATTTCCAAGCCCCTCGCCTTGTGATGCACCCTTGACAAGCCCGGCAATGTCTACAAACTCAACAGCTGCGGGAACTTTCTTTTTTGACTGATAGAGATTTGCCAAGAAATCAAGCCTGCTGTCTGGGACAGACACAACGCCGACATTGGGGTCAATTGTGCAAAACGGGTAATTTGCTGTCGCAGCCCCTGCTTTTGTTATGGCATTAAACAATGTTGATTTGCCTACATTGGGCAAGCCCACTATTCCTAATTTCATAAAAGCTCCTTTCTATTTCTCAAAAGTAAATTCAAAATTTTTAATTCTCACCAAATCCCCCGCCTTTACACCCATTTTTTCAAGCTCAAGCTCAAGCCCCATTTTTTTTAAGATGTTTTGATAACGTCTCAAGGCATCCTCCTCAGCAAAATTGGTCATCTCCGTTAAGTTTTCTACTTTCTTACCGCTGACAACAAAAACTCCTCTATCTTTTTTGACCTTAAATTCAGGCTCATACACATAGTGTTTGACAGGGGTAATCTCTATCTCCTCTTCGGGATAAATTTTTGTGGGCTTATCGAGCATTTTGACTATCTCAGATAGCATTTTGTCTATGCCGGCGCCTGTAACTGCTGAAATTTCGATAATTTTTTTGGTCCGCAACTTTTTCTTAAAGGCGGCAATGTGCTTTTTAGAGTCAGGCAAGTCCGATTTGTTTAAGACGACGAGCATATTTTTTTCAAGCAGAAACTTTGAATACTTTTTTAACTCGGTATTTAGTATTCGATAATTTTTATACGGGTCTTTGCCGTCTGAGCCTGAGGCATCAATGATTAATAGCAGAACTTTATTCCTTCTTATGTGCCGCAAAAACTCTAAGCCTAACCCTTTGCCTTTATGTGCACCCTCTATGATGCCGGGTATGTCTGCGGCGGCAAAGTCTCGACCTTTGAAATTGACAATTCCTAAGTTTGGAACAAGGGTGGTGAAAGGGTAGTCTGCGATTTTGGGTTTTGCTGCGGATATTTTTGAAAGGAGGGTAGATTTTCCAGCATTTGGGAAGCCGACAAAACCGACATCGGCTATCAATCGGAGTTCGAGGTTAATTTGAGCACTTTCGCCTGCTTCGCCTTTTTCGGCTATGCGGGGGGCGGTGTGGTTTTCTGTCTTAAAAGAGGCATTTCCTCTGCCTCCGCGTCCACCTTTGACAATCAAAACCCGCTCGTCAGCGGTTTTTAAGTCGGCAAATAGAACGCCGTCCTTAAAAATAATCGTGCCGAGCGGGACTTTTAATATGACATCTGTGCCGCTTCTGCCTGTTTTGTTTGAGGGTTTACCTTTTAGACCGTCTGGAGCTTTGACTTTGTTCTTGTAGGATAAATCAAGGAGGGTGTTTTTGCGAGGGTCGCCTTCAAAGTAGATATTTCCGCCTTTACCGCCATTTCCGCCGTCGGGTCCGCCATAAGGAACAAACTTTTCTCTTCTAAAAGAAATACAGCCGCCGCCGCCGCGACCGGCTGTAAGTATAACAGCTGCTTTGTCTATAAACATTCTCTACGATACTATGTTGACTAAACGTCTGTCGCCGGCTTTTTTGATGAATTTCACCGTGCCAGCGGCTTTTGCAAAGAGAGTATTGTCCTTACCCATGCCGACATTTAAGCCGGGATGATACTTTGTCCCTCTTTGGCGAACGATAATCGCCCCTGCTTTTGCCAACTGATCCCCGTATATCTTTACGCCAAGCCTCTGACCGTTCGAATCTCTTCCATTAGTTGATGAACCCTGTGCCTTTACATGTGCCATTTTTTGTCTCCTTGTTCTTAAAAGTATGAAAATCCGCCCAAAAAGCAGCGGATTTCAATATTTACATATATGAAAGTCTAAATTTAAGCGTTAATCTTTGCGATTGACACTTCTGTTAGATACTGCCTATGCCCCAACAACTTTTTATAACCTTTCTTGGGCCTTCTCTTAAAAACCAACACTTTAGGTGCCCTTTTTTGCGATAAAACCTTTGCTGCGACCGTGGCTCCCTCTATATTAGGGGTGCCGACTGTAGTTTTGTTGTCTTTTGATATTAAAAGAACCTCATCAAACACCACCTCATCGCCTGCCTTAACATCTAACTTTTCTACTGCCAATCTTGTGCCTTCTTCGACTTTATACTGCTTTCCGCCTGTTTTTATGATTGCGTAATCCATTTTCCTCTCCTATTTGATTGTTTAGAATAGGCTAAACCTACCAAAATACCCCCCCTAAAGTCAAAAACTCCACTCTTGAGCCTCACCTTGGGAGCTACAAGCCCCGCTTAGCACAGTTTTGACACAAATTCTACTTGCTCAAATACGATTCTGCCTCAGAAACTCTGTCCCTTTTTGTCTACAGCGGCTCTTCTACTTCTAAGCCGCCAAAAATGAGCAGACGGGGGAGGAGAGGTATATATTGTATAATCATCTCGATTTCATCGGCAGGTCTCAAAGGACTTTTCCCGCCTAAAAGCCTTTTCCGCTGTAAAAATCACAAAAAAACCTTAAAAAAATATGAAAAAAGCCATTTTGGTAGCTTTGCAGACTAAAAACACATCTATTGTTGACATCAATAGCTCTTTAGACGAACTTAGCCGTCTATGTTTAACGGACAATATCAGCACCGCAGCCGCACTTATTCAAAAACGGGAACTGCCCGACCCAGCCTTTTTCATAGGTCAGGGCAAGGCTTTAGAAATCGGGGATTTGGTCAAAAAGTTTAATGCCGATGTGGTGATTTTCGACAATCCCTTAAAACCCACTCAACAAAGGAACCTTGAAAAAGTGATAGGGGTCCCGACAATGGACAGAATAAGGGTGATATTGAACATTTTTGCCATGCGGGCACGGACGAGGGAAGGGAAACTTCAAGTTGAAAGGGCAGAGTTGTCCTATTGGCTTTCAAGGCTTGCTAGTCAAGGGGTCAACTTAGACAGCCAGACAGGCGGAATTGGCACAAGACGCGGGCCGGGCGAAAAGAAAATAGAAAATGACAAAAGAAAGCTGCGGGACGAGATAGCCAAACTCGATAGGGGTATTGCAAAAATCAAAGAAAGACGGGATATTCAAAGGCATAAACGTTCGCTTTCAGACCTACCTGAGGTCGCCATAGTGGGATATACAAATGCTGGAAAATCGACTTTGCTAAAGGCTCTTTCAAACAGTGAGATTTATATTGATGACAAACTTTTTGCCACCCTTGACCCTTTGACAAGGAAAATAAGGCTTGCTGGAGGCAGAATGGTTTTGTTTACCGATACCGTCGGCTTTATAAACAATCTCCCTCACGATTTAGTGGCAGCTTTTAGGGCAACGATGGAGGAGATTTTGAGGGCAAAATGTGTTCTCCATATTGTCGACGCTTCAAGCCCAAGCATGCAAAAACAGATGGAGACAGTTGTGGAAGTCATAAAAGACATAGGGGCTGGCAGTATTCCGCTGATAACGGTCTACAATAAGGCAGACAAAATTGAGGATTTTTGGAAAAAGACTCTAAAAAACAAAAACAGCTGCGTCATAAGTGCAAAAGATAATAGCGGGATTGACGAGCTGCTGAAGAGTGTTGAAAAAATTGTCCAACCAAAGCATGTAAAACACTTGGTGAAATTGGAATACGGCAGGCAGGATTTGTTGGATGTGATTTATAAGCTGGCAAATGTTAAAGCTAAAACTTACCAGAAAGAAAACATAGAGCTTGAGATAGAAACTTCAGCCGCAAACTGGCAGAAAATACAGACTATTTTGACGAGGCCAAAATGATAAAAACAGCAATAGTTGGCAGACCAAATGTTGGAAAATCATCTTTGTTTAACAGGTTGATAGGGAGAAAGAAAGCGATAATCCACGAGGTAGCTGGCACAACCCGCGACAGAAATGAACACGAGATTTTGTGGAAAGATAAAAAGTTTATCGTTACAGACACCGCTGGCTGGAGTGCTGAAGAATCTGTGTTTTCAAAAGATATGGCGGCACAACTTGATAAAGCAGTAAATGAGGCTGATATTGTTTTGTTTACGGTAGATTCAAAGGTAGGCATTTGCCCTTTAGACGTTCAAATTGCAAAGCAGATTAGGCTAAGGAAAAAAGAGGTTATCGTTGTTGTAAACAAAATTGACACGCAGGCAGAGGAAGCTAAAGGTTATGAATTTTATCAGCTCGGTTTTGATGAGCTGGTTTTTATTTCCTCAAGCCACGGAAGAGGAATAAATGATCTCTTAGACAAAATTTGGCGAAGGATAAAATATGACAGGAAAGATAAAGCCAAGAAAGAAACGATGAAGATTGCCATAGTTGGAAAGCCCAATGTCGGAAAATCCTCTTTTATAAACGCTGCTCTTAAAGATGAGAGGACTATCGTTTGTTCAAAAGCAGGCACGACAAGGGACTCGCTTGAAATTCCAGTAAATATCGACGGGAAAGATTACATTCTCATTGACACCGCAGGCCTCCACCGTGGCAATAAGCCCGTAGACGATATGGAATATCTTTCGTCCTTGAGTGCAGCACACGCTATAGACGATTGCGATGTGGCAGTTTTAGTGGCAGATGCCGAGCAGGGCATAGGCGAGACAGAGTCAAAGATCGGCGGAATGGTCGTGGAAAAGGGCAAAGCTTTGATTGTGTCTATAAACAAGTGGGATTTAGTTGAGGAAAAGGAAGAGGCTGCGAAATATTTTGCTGACCAAGTTGGGCAGAAAATGAAGTTTGCCGCATGGGCTGACATTATTTTTATTTCGGCAAAAACGGGGCAAAGAATGAACAGGATTTTTGAAGACATTGACCGCATTTATGAAAACTTTGCAAGAACTCTTGAGCCGACAGTGTTAAATGACACCATTCGCACCGCAGTCTATGAAAAACCTTTTATCCGCAAAGGCAAAACATTGAAAGTAAAAAACTGGTCGCAGGTAGCAGTCAAACCTCCCGTGTTTATCTTTGAGGTAAACGATGTTGAGCTGGTTCACTTTTCATACAAACGTTATCTCGAAAACAGGTTGAGAGAGAGATTTAATTTTGAAGGAAGTCCGATAACTTTGAAGTTCAGAAAATATTATAAAGGAAACTAAAATGATTATAAAAATTGTTTACATTGTTTTGTCTTATCTTTGCGGCTCGATACCTTTTGCTTACATTTTTACAAAGGCTTTTGCTGGAGTGGATATAAGAACTGTGGGGTCGGGAAATCCGGGAACGACAAATGTTTTTAGGGCTGCGGGCAAAAAAGTGGGAAGCATCACCTTTGTTGCTGATGTGTTGAAAGGGTTTGTCCCAGTGTTTTTTGCTGTATATATTGACCCTTCATTTATCTTTGCAGCACTTATTGCCCTTACTGTCATCGGTGGGCATATGTTTACGATCTTCTTAAACTTCAAAGGCGGGAAAGGGGTCGCAACTGCACTTGGCGCTTTTTTGGCACTTTTACCCCTGCCCTCAATCATAGCCGCCGGGGTGTTTGCGATTGTGTTTTTGTCATCTGGAATAGTTGCACTTGGGTCAATGTGTGCAGCCATCGCTTTAGTGATTGCGGCAATAATTTTTGCTGTCGGCATTGAGGGAATTATTTTTGCAGCAATTGTTGCCCTGATCGTTATCTATAAGCACAAAAGCAATATAAAAAGGATAGCCAACGGAACTGAAAACAAATTCAATGTTTTTGGAAAGAAAAAATAGGGGGGGCTTATGAACAAATCAGACATCGCAAAAGATGCAGCAAACATAGCTGCCTCAAAGAAAGAAGCTGCGGCCATAGTCAACAGAGTGTTTAAGCATATAGCGGACTCTTTAAGACGAGGAAACAAAGTGGTTATTTCGGGTTTTGGGAGCTTTTCAGTTCATATAACTAAGGTTAAAACGGGAAGGAATCCTAAGACCGGCGAGCAAATTCTCGTGCCTCCGCTAAAAAAAATAAGGTTCAAGCAGTCCGCTGATTTTTTTGATAAGGATGAGTAAAACTATATCGACAACTTGGGAGCGAGCCTCCCTAAAAAAGGAAAAAACAAGTGATTGAAAAGCCTCCACTACCTCAAAAAGAGTATTACACCATCGGTGATGTCTCACGAATTACGCAGGTTGAAAAGTATACTTTGAGGCATTGGGAAAAAGAATTTAAGTCACTAACTCCGATAAGAAAATCCACAAAACAGAGGCTTTATCGCAAGCAAGAAATAGATTTAATCTTCCAAATTAAAGAATTGCTTTACAAACAAAAATATACTATCAGTGGAGCAAGAAAATTCTTGAACGCCGACAAAAGACTCAAGTCCCTTAACCCTGAATTGATAAGAGAAGAATCCTTGCCGGACTCAAAAATTCTCAAAGAAATTAAGGAAGAATTGACGCAGATTTTGAAAATTTTACAGAAGGAATAAGTCGGGGCGTAGCGCAGTTGGCTAGCGCACTCCCTTGGGGTGGGAGAGGTCGCTGGTTCGAGTCCAGTCGCCCCGATGCCCTAAAAAAAGACGAGGTTTTGGCTAACATAAAAAGCCAAGCCTCGTTTTTTTATGGCTTTGCATTTACTGAACTAAGCACGAGCCATCTTTGAAAGAAATTAACCTGCCCCTGCTACTTAGGTGAGGAGATGAGCAGGCGGACAAAAATTCCTTCTCCCTGCTCCCCCCTTCCTTTTTGCCCGCCTGATGGAAACCCCAGTGATTTTTTCGGGCGGCGGGCGGTACCGGAACAGAAAGAATAGTTGTGCTTGCCCCACCCGTCCCGTGCGTGTACAACAGATAGGAAATCCCTTTGCTTAAATTTTGTGGATTTGATAACATTATAGTGGAAAGAAAGAACTCTTTAGATTATATTCTACATATTACAATATGAAACAATGATTATGACAATGTCAAATAACAAAATATCGGCAAATGTAAAACGGCTTAGAGCCGAAAAAGGCTATTCCCTTGAGAAATTGGCTCGTCTTGCGGACGTGTCTTTGAATACCATTGTCAAAATTGAGAACGGAGCAAACCATAACCCAACCATTGAAACGCTTATTAAGGTCGCCAAAGCGTTGGAAGTGGAAGTTGATGATTTAATTAAATAAAAATTATGACTACATTTTTATTAGATAAAAAGATTGGTTCAAAGAAAGCTCAGTTGCTTGACTATTATCGTAATAGAGCAACTGAACTTATTGCCGAAGTGAAACAACTCTACGGTGATTCAGAATATAAAAGAAGAGCATCTGCTGTAAATTCTGGCTTGATAAAAGTCAAGAATAATCTGATCAAATCTCTTGAACAAAAAGCAAAGAAAGAAAATTGGAAGCCGGAGGAAACACTGTCCGGTATTCTCATGATCACTTATACGAATTATATAGTAATGATGGAGTCCAGAAATGATGTATGGTCTTATGAGTATATGGCTTTTTCTCGTAGGATTGGGGAACTTTGGGATCCATTTTGTCAACTTTGTTGGGAGTATCCAGTTAATCCCAATATCAATTATTTTGTGCCACCCCTTTTCAAAGACGTAAAGGAAAAACTTTCAAATGAAATCAACGATCTTATTGAAAAACTCAAAATCTCCAAACAGGAAAAAGAGAAACTAAAGAAGTACTATCGAAAAGTGTGGATTTTAGTTACATCAGGCGAAATAAAGTTGGAATTAGATTTACACTTTGAAGACGGTAAAAAGCAATATGTTGTTGATTTCAAGAGCGGGTTTAGTTCAAACGAAAAGGGCAACACCAATAGATTACTTTTGGTAGCCAGCGTTTATAAAATTTTGGAAGAGGGACATCAATGTCTGCTTTTTGTCCGATCAGCAGAAGAAAAAAATAATCACTACCTCCAAACTCTCAAAAAATCTGGGTTCTGGACGGTTTATTGCGGTCAAGAAACATATGACCAGATTAAACAATTTACGGGATTTGATTTACCCAGTTGGCTTAAAACAAATGTAGACTGGGCAGATGACTTTGATGCAAAAATGTATAAACACTTAAAAAACATTAATCTAATCCAATATCTAGAATGGTAGAAATAAGAAATAGCAGATAAGATAATTCAAGGAAAGACCAAAATGCGAAGAGAGTTCTGTGCTTTTTATACTGAATCGGATCCGATTTTAACATACATGGTTAAAAGGCTTGATGTGCAAGATGGAGATCTTATCCTTGAACCATGTGCTGGAGATGGAGTTTTCATTGAGAAGATTTTTGAAGTTCATAAAACCGAAAATCTTGAAATTGAAGCAATGGACTTAAATATAGAAACTGTCAAAAAGCTGGAAAGTAAATTTAATAGTCAGTCTGTTGAGGTCAAGCACGCCGATACTTTACTTAACCTGTCTTTAGATTTATTCGCAAACAGTGGTGGCAAGTATTCAAAGATAATTGGTAATCCCCCCTATGGGGCTTGGCAAGACTACCAAAAGAGAGATGTTCTAAAAAAGAAATATGGTGGCTATGTAAAAGAAACCTATGCTCTATTCCTAAGAAGGTGTTTAGACCTTTTAAGAGACGGCGGTAAGTTGGTATTCATTGTTCCGGATACTTTTTTGGCACTTCGTCTCCATAAAGCCCTTCGCAAGACCCTACTTGAGGATACTATTATTGATGAGATTCTTTTAATACCATCAAAATTTTTTCCTGGTGTTAATTTTGGATATTCAAACCTCTGTGTCATTTCCTTTAAAAAAGGGAGAAATAACAAGAATAATCAATTTAAGATCGTATCTGTCAATGGGACAATAAATAACTTATATCCGGTTGCTGACGGAGACTATTCAGTTGCAAAAAATGTAGAAACACTCTCTCAGGAAAAAATA
The DNA here is from genome assembly GCA_031283745.1 of Candidatus Ectomicrobium neotermitis. Taxonomy (GTDB): domain Bacteria; phylum Elusimicrobiota; class Endomicrobiia; order Endomicrobiales; family Endomicrobiaceae; genus Ectomicrobium; species Ectomicrobium neotermitis. Next base: position 18,542 of record JAITBH010000158.1, read on the forward strand.
TTATCATCGGTTGATTATTCGTTTCTGCTTGGTGGAAATACAAAAATCAGAAAGTTAATCAACGAAGCAAATACAAGACTTGGTGATATTGCTGATTGTGTAACAGGGTTTTACTCTGGAGACAATAAAACTTACATAGTAGCCAAAGATAATTCCGTAAAAGGTAGTAAGGGATATAAAGTTGCAAATGCTTCTTTAGTAGAAACCGACTTTCTAAAACAGAAAAAACTTTTAGGCGGTCTCAGTAATGGGAAAAAGTACATACCTATTCTCAAGGGCGGAAACGGAAGATTTAATAAATCTTCAGACTGGTTTATTCAATGGGACACGAAAACAATTGCAACTTATAAAGCAAGCAAAACCGCTCGTTTCCAAAACTCCCAATATTATTTTGAAGACGGCATAGGAGCCACAATGATCAAAAGTAGTAAAATCCACGCTTTTTTGCTTGAGAATAGGTTATTTGACCAATCAATTGTCGGAGTATTTCCCAAATATAAAAACCATCTAACTTATCTTTTAGCCTTCTTAAATTCTGACACTTGCTCACGCATTATTCATGTTATCAACCACACAGCCAATAATTCTGCTAATTATTTGAAAAAATTACCTGTCATTTTAGATCAAACGGCAATAGAAAAAATTAACGGCATAATGGCAGACTTGAAAAAAGAAAAAATTAACTCTGAGCAAGCACTAGTTAAGATAAATCCTTTGTTTGAAGAACTTTATAATCTATAGCTATGGTTATTTATGAAAATCAAAAAGATTAGAGCGATAAAAAATTACAAATCCTTCTTGGATTTTTCGTGGAGCAAGTTTTGTAAGAACGCTTCACGCCAAGAAGTTTTAGGAAAATTCTCTATTGTCTTTGGTGAAAATGGAGCGGGAAAATCCGCTATTTGTAATGCACTAAAAAGCGTTTCCCAAAATCAGGATTTCCCAAATCCCCCGCCAACTTTAGTCGAGATAGAATTGAATGACGATAAAACTTACAAATACGAGAATGAAAAGTGGACATACCAAGTTAATAAAAACTCTTTTCTGTTCTTTGATGTTGATTTCATCAGTGCCAATGTTCACACTCACGGCGTAAGGTCAAGCAATCTGCAACAGGGAGCACACACGCAAAAAGCCGGAAAACTTATCATTGATTTAGATGAACAAGCAAATACCCTGAAAGAGGTCGTTAAAGCCAAGGAAGAGGAACTAGAAGCACTACAAACCTCTTATGCTGATATTTTGAAAAAACAATTTACCGATAAAGAAAACGAATTTTTCAAAATCTATAAAGATGCTGACGATAAAACCAAACAAGAAAAACTCGCCAAAGAACAGGAAGAACTGAAAAAACTTGAGACGGATTTAACAATGCTCCAGAAGTTAAACAACAAATATGCAGAAATAAACTGCCTTTCTGATGTTGATCATGTAAGTTTCTCAAACTCTCTTTCCTCTAAAGAGACTTTTACCGAACTGTTTACTCGCCAAATAAAAGAAAAAGCACAAGACGAGGCGGACGAAGCTATAAAAACGCATTTTGCCAAACACAAGCAATTTATAGAGTATGCCAAAGAACAAATCCCGCAGAACTATGCAGATGAAAATTGTCCGCTTTGTATGCAACCGCTCGCTAACGCAACAAAAGTTATTGAGTATTATAGAATTGCTTTTGACCAAACCTACGAAAATGCCAAGCGACAATTTTTGTCTGGTATAGAGACAGCAAAGAACGAACTGGAAACAATCAAAACGGACCTAAGTTCACTCCCGCAAAAGGTAACAGAAGTTTTTGACGATTTAGAAAAGATAAAAACCAATTTTGAAATCCAAGACATCTATAAACTTGAGGAAAAAACCAAGCAGACAAGAAAGTTTAGCAGTACTACCACGAAAGAAATAGGCGATTTACTTACTGCACTGGAATCCCTGAAAAAGATTGAAAGAGAACGAGTAGATGCCTCTAAACTTTACGAAACAGTTACGGTCAAAATTCAAGGAGTTGAGAAATCGGTTAAAAGTGTCAACGATCTTATCACCGAAAAAAATAAGCTGATAAACGACTTCAAGGGCAAATACTCCGACCAAAGTAAAATCACAGGCAAAATACAGGAAAAGACCAAAAAACAAACGGAGTCGAACGAACTAATTGATTTTCTAAAAAGCGACAAAATCAAACACATCAAAAACAAAACCGAAGCATTAGAGAAGCAGAAAACATTATCCGATGAATTGAAAAAGGCACGAGAGGATTTGAAAACTTACCTTGCCAATACTATACCGGCAAGTGTCATTTCGCAAATGATCACCATCCTTGGCAAGTTTAACCTAAGTTTTACCCTTGAGCATATTACAGAAAATACAAAAACAAAGGATTATTCTTTCTCGTTCAAAATAAAAGACCAGAAAGGCAATGAGCGGGAAATGAAAGACGGATTGTCGGAGGGCGAACGCCAGCTTATTTCTCTCGCCTTTTTCTTCGCAATCAATGAAAACCTGCAAAATAAAGAGAATATCGTTTTGGTTTTTGATGATCCAATTACCAGCTTAGATTCGCCAAATTTAAAAATTCTTGCAGAGTTAATACACCAAAAGACGCAGGAATTTTCACAAGTGATAGTTTTTACTCACCACCCTCTATTTTTCAAATATCTATCGAAGTGCGAAAATCCAAATCCGTCCAAATTTGGCGTTTTGAAAAATGCTGACCAGTTTGGTGGAAGTTTTATGTTCTTTGACCCAGGATTTGACTTAGTCATTGAAGTCCAGCAATGTAATCAAGAAATCAGCCAAAACGCCCAGAATGGAAATTTGAAGCCGGAAGAAATTGCATTGAAATATGGACAATTGTTACGTCTTGCGATTGAAAAATTTATCAAAAACGATTTGTTGATGTGGGACAAAGAAAAGAAATTTGATGAAATTACGGAAAGTTTGAAGCAAGGGAAAAATAAAATGGCCAAACTTTCCAATGACGATTTGGAAGTTATTACGAATATGTATAAATACTGCAATTACTCAAATCTCCTGCATGCTGACAAAGAAACCCCCTCGGCTCTGTCGGAGTTAATGACGCACATTGATAAATTTGTAAAGATACTAAACAAGGCGAAAATCTAAGCTCACCCACCATCCTTTGAGACCCCGCCGCCCGAAAAAATCACTGAGGTTTCCAACAGGCAGGCAAAAAGGAAGGGGGTCTGGGGGAAGAAATTTTTGCCCGCCTGCTCATCTCCGCACCTAAGGTGCTACTGGGGTGGGAGTGGCTCCGCTCTCTTGTTTGGTCAAGAGAAGCAAAACAAAACATTTTTCAACTCCTTTTAGAAGAAAAAAGGTCGTGTGCCAAAATTGAAAAAAGAGAAAAATAGTTTGTTTTGCATCGCCGCTTGGTAGCGGGCGGAGCCGCAGGGCAGGTTAATTTCTTTCAAAGAAGGTTCGTGTTTCGTTCAGTAAATGCGATGCCCTAAAAAAAGACGAGGTTTTGGCTAACATAAAAAGCCAAGCCTCGTTTTTTTATGCAAACTTTATGGATTGAGAGGTAAAAAACAGTGGAAATTTTACAGGCAGGATTTTTGATTGATCTAATCAAGGCTATAGTTTTTGGAATTATTGAGGGCATAACCGAGTGGCTGCCGATAAGCAGCACCGGGCATATAATTTTGGCTGACGAGTTCATCAAGCTAAATGTTTCCGCAGTTTATCGGGAAATGTTTTTTGTCGTAATTCAGCTTGGTGCAATTGGTGCTGTAGTTTTGATGTATTTTGCAAGGCTCAACCCATTTTCTTTTAGCGATGGGAAGTTGTGCATAAAAAAAGGGACGGTCTTGGTGTGGTTAAAAATTATCACGGCATGCCTGCCGCCTGCTATTGTCGGATTATTGTGGGACGACGAGATAAATGAATTGTTTTTTAATTATCAGACCGTTGCAGCTGCTTTAATTATTGTTGGCATATTTTTCATCGTTGTTGAAAACTTTCAAAAAGGGAAAAGCCCAAAAGTTAATTCGGTCTCAGAAATTTCTTACAAAACTGCTTTTTTGATAGGGCTTTTTCAGTTGGTTTCGGCAATTTTTCCCGGCACATCCCGCTCGGGTGCAACTATTATAGGAGGGCTTTTGCTTGGAGTTTCAAGAACCGCCGCTACCGAGTTCACTTTTTTCCTTGCCGTGCCTGTGATGTTTGGTGCAAGTGCTTTGAAATTGTTTAAGAC
>JAITBH010000018.1 GCA_031283745.1 Candidatus Ectomicrobium neotermitis
GGCATAAAACAAGCAAACCGCCTGCCGTCCTCTTTGCTCCGAGCAAGGACAATGTCTATTGCGGAGATGAAATATTTCCAAAAAAATCGGGCTTTGCGGTAAATCCTATAAGTCTTATCGGAAATCCTGGCATTTAGCACGGCAGTTTTTATGCCCCTTCTGTGGGCTGCATATAAAACAGATGCCCAGAGTTCCGTTTCTATGAGAATGAAAATGTCGGGGTCGATGCGTTTGAAGGCTTTGATAGCGATGGGGTAAATGTCTAAAGGGAAAAGTGAAACCAAAGCCAGACCGCTGATTTTTGAGGCATATTCCCGACCGCTTTTGGCTGTGGTGGTCAGGGCTATCAAAAAATCATCTTTGAGTTTGTCTAAAATTGGCTCAATTGCTCTAACTTCGCCTAAAGAGGCACAGTGGAACCAGATGACTTTTTTACCGCCGTGGAGTTTTTTGTTTAAGGCCGGCCCGACAGCAAACCTTTCTAAAAGATGATAGCTGACCTCAGTGCGGAAACGTTTGCTTATAAAAAGGGCGGGGATTGAAACGACGATGATAAGAATGGAAAGCAAAAGATTATATATGGAGAGGAAAAATACACTCATTTGGAAACCTCTATAAAATTTAATGTTTTGCTTTTGGAGGCTATTTATTCGACTTTTTCTTGTTGGGCATCCAATAAACCATGGCGCAAAATGAGTATTTGGGAAAAAGAACTCCATTTTCAAAAGCCATTTCTATCTTGTCGATAGGTATTTTTTCGATGATCGGGGGGTAAAACTCCGCCGGAATTTCTATGGCTCGGGTTATTGAACAATCTTCAAGTTCTGCCTCTTTAGCGATAAGCCTGCAAACAAAACTTTTACTTTGATCTAAAGCGTCAACTGCTATTGTAGACAACAAATTTTCTCCGCAACGGCTAAAAAGGGAAGGGTTTTCCTCCCCCTCTTTTTGGAGCTGATCGCCTATAGAAACAAAAAAGACGCTCCGGGCAATCCACTTTGCCGGTGCGTCTTTTTCATAAGCAAAATCAGATAAATCTTTTTTGAGGACATCATAAATCACACTTGGGGAAATAAAGCTCAAATAGTAACGGCAAGCTCTTTGAACCTCTATCTCGACAGCTGCGTCAATTTCAGTTTCTGCGTTTAGCCTTTTGATTGAACGAAGTATCTCTTTTGTCCTGAGGTTTATATTGAAATTTCTAACTTTCCGCATTATTTCCGCTTAGTAGGAACCTGTTTTGATAACTGCATGCGGCGTTTGCGGCGAATTTCCCATTCATAAACTATCGGGGCGCATATAAAGATTGAAGAAAAAGCACCCAGCACGGTTCCGATTATCATCACATAGGCAAAAGTATGAATAACTTCGCCGCCTAAAAAGAAAAGCGATGTCCCGACGATAAAAACAGTCGCCGAGGTGATGACAGTTCTTAAAAGGACGGCATTTATGCTCTTGTTGATGATAGAGCCAAAATCCATTTTCATATTCAGCCTGATATTTTCTCTCATTCTGTCAAACAGCACTATCGTGTCATTTATCGAATAGCCCGCAACTGTCAGAAGTGCCGCAATGACTGTGATGTCTACCTCTTTATTTGTCAGCACAACAAAACCGATAGACAAAAGGACATCGTTTATTAGTCCGATAATTGCAGCAAGCCCCCAAATTCCAGACTTAAATCTAAAAGCCACATAAACAATGATGCCTAAAAAGGCAAAAAGGAAAGCATAAATGGCTTGCTTTGATAGGTATTCCCCAACAGAAGGCCCCACAAATTCCATCTTTTCTATGGTCATTTTATTGTTTGGGAAATTGGCAGCTACAGCGTTTTGGAGAATTTGCTCAAACTCATCTTGTGCAATTACCCCTGTTTTTGCCCTGATAATAAGCAAGTTGTCTGAACTTTGGAGCTCCGGGGATACTATATTATTGTCCTCTAAAACCTTTCTGACATCTTCCATCTTTACGGGCTGCTCAAAAGATACCTGAACCATAATTCCACCGACAAAGTCTATACCGTAATTTGGACCGCCCCGATAAATATAAGCCCCCAACAGCACTGCAAACAAAATTACGGGGATCAGAAAGCATTTATATCTCAAGCCTATAAAGTCTATGTGCAACGGTTTAATAAGTTTCAATTTTTCCTCCCTGCCTATATGTTGAACTTTGACAATAAACTTTCCTTAAAAAGGAAGTCATAGATCAATTTGGTTACCACGATTGATGTAAACATACTGATTATCAAACCCACCGAAAGGGTTACCGCAAAACCTTTTATCGGCCCTGTGCCAAACTGAAAAAGGAAAATGGCAGCTATTAGGGTGGTGATGTTTGCGTCAAAAATAGTCCAGAAAACTTTTTGATAGCCCGCATCAACAGCCACACGTGGGGTTTTGCCTGCGTGCAGCTCTTCTCTGATCCTCTCGATTATTAAAACATTGGCATCAACAGCCATCGCTAAGGTTAAGGCTATGCCGGCAACGCCCGGCAAAGTGAGTGTAGATTGGGACAATGCCATAAAAGCCATGAGGAAAATCAAGTTCAAAACTAAGGCTATGTCTGCGATAACGCCCGATATGCGGTAATAGATGAACATGCACAAAATGACCAAGAAAACTCCAACCAAGGCTGAAATGAAACCTTTTCTTATCGCATCGTCGCCAAGCGTTGGGCCGACTGTTCTCTCTTCGATTATGTTTAAGGGGATAGGCAATGATCCTGCCTCAAGCACTGCTTTAAGCAATTTTGCGTCCTCTGGGGTGAAATTGCCTTCAATAATTGCCCGCCCATCGGGAATTTTATCCCTGATAACAGGGGCAGACTGAACGATATTGTCTAAAACGATAGCTAACTGTTTGCCCCTATTGTTGCCGGTGAGATCCGAAAAAATGCGTCCGCCGTCTCTTGAAAACTCAATGCTGACTATGGGCTGGCCATACTGCCCGCCAAGTTCGACCTTTGCACTTGTCAGATAAGCGCCCGTGAGCTGTGCCTCATCTAAGACAAAGTATGAACTATTGTCTTTGTTTTCATAAACCGATGCACCCTTAGGCATAATTTTTTGGATATTTGGATATTTGGAGGGGTTTGCTCTGTATTCTGCGGGGGTAACGCCTTCAGTGTTTAGGAGCGATAAAACTTCAACTGCCGGGGGGTTCTCGTCAACTATCTTAAATTCAAGGAAGGCTGTTCTGCCAAGCAAATCTTTGGCGACTCTCGAGTCTTTTATGCCCGGCAACTGCACAACTATCCACTTGTCGCCCTGCTTAGCTATCAAAGGCTCGGTGGTTCCAAGCTGATCGACACGGTTACGAACGACTTCTAACTCCGCCTCCATAACATCGGAAAGGGGTCTATCGTCTAACTTAGAAGTGTCAGCCTCAAGCAAAATGTGGGACCCGCCTTTTAAGTCCAAGCCCAGTTTCAAGATTTTGCTCATTATCGGAGCCCTTTCCTTCTCGGCTTGCTCCTTTTTGTCCTCAGACATTCTATACCACTGAATTGACGGTATTAGGTAATAAATAGAAAAACCTAAAAGAATTACCGTAATCCACAACTTAAAGTTGATTCTGTTCATTAAAATTTTTCCTTTTAGTTTGGGCTGATTGCCCTATATAAATTAAAAGCGGCAACGATGTTGCCGTTGCCGTTTTTTGATGCTACTGTTATCGTCTTTTGATACTGCTGTTTTTTGATGCTGCTGTTGCCATCTTTTGATACGGCCGTTTGGAAACTTGTTGATTGTTTGTTCATTTCTGATTTACTTCTTTATGATTTCGGGGATCTTTGCTGCACCTCTGTCCCCAGCGATGGAACTATCGATAAGAACTGCACTGATGGTAGGTTTTGAGACATCGATATTTACCCCTTCTGCGATTCTAATCTCAACGATATTTCCTTTTACATTGACAACTGTTCCATAAATTCCGCCAGCCGCCACGACTTTGTCATCTCTTTTTAAGGCATTCAAAAGTTTCTGATGTTCTTTAGCCTTTTTCTGCTGGGGCCTTAGGAGGAAAAAGTAAAAAAATACGAAAATTAAAATTATCGGAAGTAAGCTGCCCAGCCCGCCAAAACCACCTGCACCCTGTGCATAAGCAGAGGCGGGGAGGAAAATTGCACAAAGTAAAACAAATGCTGCTAATTCAAGTTTTTTCATCGTTTATCTCCAGTTTTTATCCCTATTTTTTGGTCTTAGGGGGGTTTTTGAACGATTTCGATACTACTAAAAAAACCTCCTTCAGTAAAGAAAGCCAAAAGGGGGGCTGACGGTCAAAAATGGGCTGTTTTTGTCTATTTATCGGCAAAAAAAGTAAGATAAAAAAGCAGTCAAAACTCGAAAAAGGGAGGGTAAAATGGAAAAGGAACTTAAATTATTTCAAAGTGTGAGAGTAGTTGAGAAAGTCAAGGATTGGCAGGAGGCTATAACAGTTGCCTCTCAGCCTCTTTTAGATGGGGGGTTTATCAAAGCTGAGTATATAGACGCTATGATAGACAGTGTCAATAAGCTGGGTTTTTATATTGTTTTGACAGAGGGGGTGGCAATGCCGCATGCGCGTTCGGAAAAAGGGGCGATAAACACGGGCATAGCCTTTATGAAACTCAACACCCCTGTTCTGTTTGGGACAAAAGAAACTTTTATTATTCTGCCTTTGTCAGCTAAAGACAGTGAGACCCATATGGAATACATGATAAAGATAGCTGATTTCCTTGACGATCCTGACCGTTTGGCAAAGTTAAAAGAGCTAAAAACTGAGGCCGAGATAGAGGCATTTTTAGAAAAAGAGGGCTATCGCTAACCTTTTGCACCGCTAAAACTTAAAAAAAAACCCCCGACCTTTTGGTTGGGGGTGTTTTTATGCCTATTGGTGATATTTGTAGTCAACGTTTTTCCTCAAAAAGCTTAGAGGTGTAGATGCCGGTCTTAAAAAGTATGTATTTGGCCATCAAAAGGAGTATCCCCAAGCCATAACTTACGCTTCTGCTGAAATTTATTGACGAAGCTTCGGGGAAGTATTTGGCGGTTACGGGAATATCCCCCACCCTCAAGCCCGCTACGGCGGCTTGCGCTAAAATCTCTTGATCGAAAACAAAGTCGTCTGAGCAGAAGTCGATATTAAGCTTTTCTAATGCCTGCCTTGAAAAAGCCCTATATCCTGAATGAAATTCCCCCAAATTAAATCCCAAAACAAAGTTTTCAAGAACGGTCAGTATCCTATTGCTCAAGTATTTATATTTGGGCATACCGCCGTCAAGGGTCTCTTTGCGGGTTCTTATTCTGCTAGCAAGCATTATGTCGCAAACCCCCGCCTCAATTATCCCGGCAAGAAAAGGCACAAGACGCGGATCATATTGATAGTCGGGATGGAGCATAACCACAATATCCGCCCCGTCTTTTAGCGCCTCTCTATAACAAGTCTTTTGATTGCCCCCATACCCCTTATTTCTATCATGAACTATAACCTTTAGCCCCAACTCTTTGGCGGTTTTTATCGTTTCATCTTTAGAAAAGTCGTCAACGAGAATTATCTCGTCAAAACTCCCTTGGGGAATATCGTCTAAAGTCTGTTTTAATGTCTTTTGGGCATTATAAGCGGGCATAACAATAATTACTTTCGATCTTTTTTCCATCAGTTTAAGTATCCTTTTATGAAAGTTATCTCATCAGGTTTGTCTGCTGATATATCGGCTGTGATGCTGTCTCCATCTTTTATCTCGCCGGATAATATCTTTGATGAAAGCGGGTTTAATAGGTAAGTCTGGACTGCTCTCTTGAGGGGTCTAGCGCCAAATGCCGGCTCATAACCTTTTGAAGCGATGAAATTTTTAGCTTTGTCGGACAAAACAATATCGATATGGCGTTGCAAAAGCCTTTTTTCAAAAGCTTTCAACTGAATTTCGACAATTGCCGCCAACTGCTCTGATGACAAGCGGTTGAAAATTATTATCTCGTCTATTCTGTTTAGAAACTCCGGGCGAAAGTGTTCTCTTAACTCTGCCATAACCTTTTTCCTCATCTCGGCATAATCATCGGCATCAATAATATGGTGTGAGCCTATATTTGAGGTCATAATTATCACCGTGTTCTTAAAATCCACAGTTCTCCCCTGCCCATCGGTCAGCCTGCCGTCGTCAAAAATCTGCAACATCACATTAAAAACCTCAGGGCTGGCTTTTTCTATCTCATCAAACAAAATCACCGAATAAGGCCGCCGCCGCACTGCCTCAGTCAACTGCCCGCCCTCCTCAAAACCCACATATCCCGGGGGCGCCCCTATCAATCTTGAGACGCTGTGCTTTTCCATATATTCAGACATATCTATGCGGACGATATTTCGCTCATCGTTAAACAAAATTTCAGCCAAAGCTTTGGCTAACTCGGTTTTGCCTACACCTGTGGGACCTAAAAACAGGAATGTGCCTATTGGTTTGTTGGGGTCAGAAAGCCCCGAACGGGAGCGGCGGACAGCATTTGCTATCGAATTGATTGCTTCGTCTTGACCGATAACCCTCTCGTGGAGTTTGTTTTCAAGTTCTAAGAGCTTTTTCATCTCCCCTTCAAGCATTCTTGAAACAGGTATCCCTGTCCATTTAGAAATAACTTCCGTTATATCCTCCTCATCTACCTCTTCTTTGAGCATTTTGGCGTTTTTTTGAAGGGTGGAGAGCTTTTTGTTTTCTGTATCAAGAGCTTTTTGGGCCTGTGGAACTTTCCCGTAACGGTATTCGGCAACGGCGTTTAGGTCGCCCTGCCTTTCAAGCTTTTGCTCCTCTATTTTCATTGCCTCAATGTCTGACTTTAATTTCCGAATAATTGAAATGGACTCTTTTTCCTTTTCCCACTGAACCCTCATCTTTGCACCTTCAACTTTAAGCTTTTCAATCTCTTTATCCATAGCAGCAAGTCTTTCTTTTGATGCCTCATCTGTCTCTTTTTTGACTGCCTGCCTCTCTATTTCAAGCTGGCGCAATCTGCGTTCAACAACATCAAGCTCGGCGGGCATAGAATCTATTTCTATTCTCAATCTGCTTGCCGCCTCGTCAACTAAGTCAATAGCTTTATCGGGCAAAAATCTATCGGCGATATATCTGGCACTGAGTGTTGCGGCGGCAACCAAAGCCGAATCTTTAATTTTTACGCCGTGATGAACTTCGTATTTTTCTTTTATGCCTCTCAAAATCGTTATTGTGTCCTCAACGGACGGCTCGCCGACATAAACAGGCTGAAAACGTCTTTCTAAGGCTGCATCTTTTTCGATGTATTTGCGGTATTCATCAAGAGTGGTAGCCCCGATCAATCTCAACTCGCCTCTTGCAAGCATTGGCTTTAACATGTTGGCAGCATCGACTGCCCCTTCGCTTGCACCCGCACCGACTATGGTGTGCAACTCGTCAATAAACAGGATTATCCTGCCGTTTGCACCCTGAATTTCTTTCAAAACTGCCTTGAGCCTATCCTCAAACTCGCCTCTATATTTAGCACCGGCTATCAAAGAACCCATATCTAAAGCTATGACTTTTTTATCTTTAAGCGTCTCGGGAATATCGCCGGAAATTATTCGCTGGGCTAAACCCTCAACTATTGCGGTTTTGCCTACACCCGGCTCGCCGATGATAACGGGATTATTTTTGGTGCGTCGAGACAAAACTTGAATGGCGCGTCTGATTTCCTCATCTCTGCCTATCACTGGATCCATCTTTCCCTGCTTGGCAAGTTCGGTTAAATCCCGCCCGTATTTTTCTAAAGCTTGATATTTGCCCTCAGGGTTTTGATCGGTCACCAAATGATCGCCCCTTATGACAGCCATTGCTTTAAGAATTGCGTCTTTGTTTAGACCGTATTTTTTCAAGATTTGAGAAGCGGGCGATTTTTCCTCCTCAACGGCAGTCAAGATATGTTCGGTTGATACAAACTCGTCTTTTAGGTTTTTGGCAACTTTTTCGGCATTGGCAATAACCTTGTTTAGAGCGTTTGAAACATACTGATTTGCCCCTGTTGACTTGGGCTTTTTGTCTATTTCGGCGGTTATGTCTTTTATTATGTTTTCTAAAACTGATTTTTCTTGACCCGTCGCTGACGCTTTTTTGATTAACGATGGGACAATGCCGTCCTCCTGCTTAACTAAAGCCAGCAGAAGATGTTCGCAGCTTAACTCTTGATTGCCGTATTCCGAGGCTATGCTTTGTGCATCATTAAGCGCCTCCTGAGATTTGATAGTCCATTTAGATAAATTCATTTTTGACTCCTTTTGTAACGGCTTTGCAGGCGTTCCACCTGAGTGATTAGTGGTTAGTGGGTAGTGGTTAGTCAACGACAACAACCACGGCAACGACTTTAACGGCAAACCGCATTCTTAACCCGCCAAAAGGAATTGGCGGGCGGGAGGGTTTGAAACCCTCCCCTACATTGGTCACCCGAGTGCCGTGCCGTGCCGTGCCGTTCGTTGTTATCAACAACCTATAAAAAAACCCCCTGCCTTCAGCAACAGGGGGTTTTTCTTTGATCTTTATTTTGTTTTGTAACTTGTCGTTGCCGTTCGCCGTGGTCGTTCCCTT
>JAITBH010000079.1 GCA_031283745.1 Candidatus Ectomicrobium neotermitis
CCCGAACAAGCCCCTATCCCAACAACTTTTTTGGAAATGTCTATCGTAGGAATAGAGATGACGCACTCCTTATTTTTTAGCAGGGCTTTGCAAGAGTGATTCCACATACCTGTCAAAAAAGCAAAACGGGGACTAAAGTCCATAACCATAATCCAAGACAAGGTCATAACATTAAACCTGTCATTGTCATTGTCAAAAGTCCCTATCAAAACCACCGGTCCCGGTTCAATAAAAGTGAAAGCTTTCTGCAATGAAAACTTTTTCATTTGTTCCTCCTTCATTATTTTTTTGCTGCTTTTGCCGCCCGCCTTCCCATCGGCGGGGTAGCACAGCCCCCTTTCTAAAGGGGGTGCCGCCGCAGGCGGCGGGGGTTTGGCTTGCCGTTGTTGTCGTTGCCGTGGTCGTTTTGTGGTCGTTGACTAACCACTAACCACTAATCACTGCCGTTCTGGTCGTTCCCTTTCGTTCCCTAACCCCTTTCGTTCCCTGATCCCTTGCTGTTTGGTCGTGGTTGTTGCCGTGCGTCGTCAACGATAACGGCAACCTCTTAATTAACCCGCCAAGAGGAATCTGCGGGCGGGAGGGTTTGAAACCCTCCCCTACATTGGTCACCCGATTGCCGTGGCAGTTGCTTTTCACTAACCACTAACCACTGTCGTTCACACACCGGCGGGAAGTTTGTCAGCCATCAGTTTGCGGTGGTTGATTTTGGGGCCGTCGGTTATAAAGGTGCCATCGCCGACGGCGTGGAAAGTTCTTTTTTCTTTGCGGGCGGAGTCAAACCAAGCTTGTATGCCGTCTAAGACGAAAATGTCATGTTTTTTGATGTGGTCAACTACTCGGCATTCTATGTTAGCCAAACATTCTTTTATCAGCGGGGCGTTCACCTGCTCGGCTTTTGCGGCGGTAAGATTAAACTTGGCAAATTTGTCCGTATCTGCCCCCGAACAAGCCCCTATCCCAACAACTTTTTTGGAAATGTCTATCGTAGGAATAGAGATGACGCACTCCTTATTTTTTAGCAGGGCTTTGCAAGAGTGATTCCACATACCTGTCAAAAGAGCAAAACGAGGGCTAAAGTCCATAACCATAATCCAAGACAAGGTCATAACATTAAACCTGCCATTGTCATTATCAAAAGTCCCTATCAAAACCACTGGTCCCGGTTCAATAAAAGTGAAAGCTTTCTGCAATGGAAACTTTTTCATTTGTTCCGCCTTCATTATTTTTTTGCTGCTTTTGCCGCCCGACTTCCCGTCAGCGGGTTGCTTCTGCCGTTTTTGGTCTTTGCCGTGGTAGTTGTTGTGGTCGTTGACTAACCACTAACCACTAATCACTGTCGTTTCTTATGTTGGGTGGCGTTGTTTATCTCTTCGCCCTCATCGACGACACCGGCGATTGCTGCGACTTTGTCGTCAGCGCCGAGTTTGACTAAGCGGACCCCTTGTGCATTTCTGCCTATCACCGAGACCTGAACAACGCTAAACCTTATGGTTATGCCGTTTTGCGTTATTATCAAAATCTCCTCGCCTTTATTGGCTCTCTTTATGCCTACCACATGGCCGTTCCTTTGGTTGGTTTGTATATTTATCACACCCTTTCCGCCTCGGTGGGTTAGCCTATACTTGCCGACCTCCGTTCTCTTGCCGTATCCATTTTCAGATACAGACATAAAAGTGTCCTTTGAGGAAAGAATTTCCATCCCTATCACCTCATCGCCTTTCTCAAGACCTATCCCTTTAACCCCGCTTGCCGCCCTGCCCATTGAGCGAACTTCCTTCTGGTTAAACCTTATGGCTATACCTTGCTTTGAGGCTATGATGACCTCAGGGTTTTTGTTGACTGCCTTGACCTCTGCCAAAATGTCTCCGTCGTCAAGCTTCATGATATTTATTCCGCCTTTGCGGGGATTAGAAAAATTTTCCAAAGACATCTTTTTTATTGTCCCTTTGCGTGTGCACATCAGAAGGTGTTCGTCCTTTATGTCCTTAGCCTTAAATGAGCGAATAGGAATTGCCGCGGTGATCTTCTCTTCGCTGCTCTGTAACTGCAAGAAGTTTACTATGGCTTTGCCTTTAGACACTCTTGACCCCTCAGGAATTTCATAAACCCTTGTCCAATAAAGCCTGCCTCTGCTGGTAAAAAAGAGCATATAAGCATGAGAGCTGGTGATAAAAAGGTTTTTGACAAAATCCTCTTCTTTTGTCGTCATACCTGTTATGCCTCTGCCGCCCCTGCCCTGCAATTTATAGGTGTCTAAAGGAATACGTTTGATATAGCCCGCATGGGACATTGTTACTGCTACCTCTTCTTCGGGTATTAAATCTTCAATATTGAAATCTGCCTCAGCGGCTTGAATTTTTGTCCGTCTGCTGTCTCCATACTTTTCTTTTAACTCTATAAGTTCATCTTTGATTATCTTTAAGACCTTCTTATTGTCTGCCAAAATCGACTTCAATTTCTCTATGAGCTTGATCTTTTCAAGATATTCATCGTCAATTTCTTTACTTTCAAGACCAGTCAGCTGATGCAAACGCATATCTAAAATTGCATCGGATTGGAGTTTTGAGAGCTTAAACCTTGACATCAAGCTGTCCCGTGCTATAGCCCTGTCTGCCGAGTTTCTAATCACTTTAACAACAGCATCTAAATTGTCTAAAGCGATTTTTAAGCCCTCTAAAATGTGGGCGCGTTCTTCTGCTTTTTGAAGCTCATATTTAGTTCTGCGGACAATGACCACTTTCCGATGTTCTATATGATGGGTAAGCATCTCCCTGATATTCATCACACGGGGGCGGTTGTTGACTAAAGCGAGCATTATCACGCCAAAAGAGGACTGCATTGCGGTGTGTTTGTATAGCTGATTTAAGACGACTTGTGCATTTCCATCTTTTTTTATCTCTATGACAACACGAATGCCGTCCCGGTCTGATTCGTCGCGGATGTCTGATATGTCAAAAATCCTCTTATCTTTGACGAGTTCTGCTATGTGGGTTATGAGGCTTGATTTGTTTACTTGGTAGGGTATTTCGGTGACAATTATCGACTCTTTTCCGTTTTTTGCTGTTTCTATTTCGGTTTTGGCTCTTATCTTTATCGAGCCTCTGCCTGTTTCTAAATAATCTTTTATCCCCGTCTTGCCTAAAATTATGCCCGCTGTGGGGAAATCCGGCCCTTTTATGTGTTTGGCTATCTCGCTAATAGGCAGCTCTGGGTCATTTATTAAAGTGATTATCGCATCGCAAACCTCAGTCAAATTGTGTGTTGGTATATTTGTAGCCATACCAACTGCTATGCCGGATGATCCATTTATCAAGAGGCTTGGGAGCTTAGTCGCTAAAATTGCAGGCTCTTTTAAGGAGCCGTCATAGTTGGGCATCCAGTCAACTGTGTTTTTGTCTAAATCTGCCAGCATTTCGTCTGAAATGTTTTCCATACGCACCTCTGTGTAACGCATGGCGGCGGCGCTGTCTCCGTCAATGGATCCAAAATTCCCTTGCCCGTCTACTAAAGGGTAACGCAAAGACCACTCTTGCGCCATCCTGACCATAGACTCATAAATTGCCGAGTCGCCGTGAGGGTGATATTTTCCCATAACATCACCTACCACCCTTGCCGACTTTTTGTAGGGGCCTCCGTGCTTCATGCCCATCTCTTTCATTGTAAAAAGAATGCGTCTATGTATCGGCTTTAGCCCGTCTCTAACATCAGGCAAAGCTCTGCCGACAATGACGCTCATAGCATAATCAATATAAGAGGTTTTCATCTCCTCTTCTATGTTGCGCAAAATAACATTTGTGTTTATTGGTTGATTATTATCTTTATCGTCTGCCATTTTTTCCTCTTATATTTTTAGTGTTGACTGCCTTTTACTTGCAAAAACGGAAATCCCCTTTTATCGCTAAAAAAGGACTTCCGTTCTTTTTGTTGCTTTAGAAAACTTTTGTTTAAGCAAGAGCCTCTTGAACCGCTACCGCTATTGCTACGCTTGCACCGACCATAGGGTTATTGCCCATACCTATTAAACCCATCATCTCAACATGGGCAGGAACTGATGAAGACCCTGCAAACTGAGCATCAGAGTGCATACGCCCCATAGTGTCTGTCATGCCATAAGATGCTGGGCCTGATCCCATATTGTCGGGGTGGAGGGTTCTGCCTGTTCCTCCCCCTGAGGCTACGGAGAAATATTTCTTATTGTTGTCTACAGTCCATTTCTTATAAGTGCCTGCTACTGGGTGCTGGAAGCGGGTAGGATTTGTCGAGTTGCCGGTAATTGAAACGTCAACACTCTCTTTTTGGAGAATTGCTACGCCCTCTCTGACATCATCTGCCCCATAGCAAAGGACTTTGGCTTTCTCTCCGTCTGAATACTTATATTCTTTAACCACCTCCAACTTGTCTTTTAAGTAGTCAAACTTAGTGTGAACATAGGTAAAACCGTTTATGCGGGAAATTATCATAGCCGCATCTTTGCCAAGCCCGTTTAAGATGACCTTGAGAGGTTCTTTGCGGACTTTGTTGGCGGTTCTGGCAATCCCGATCGCCCCTTCTGCTGCTGCAAAACTCTCATGGCCTGCCAAAAAGCAAAAACATTTTGTCTCCTCGTGCAAAAGGCGGGATGCCAAATTTCCATGACCCTGCCCAACCAATCTCTGTTCGGCAACCGAACCCGGAACACAGAAAGCCTGCAAGCCCTCCCCTATATAAACTGCCGCATCGACTGCTTTTTTAGCACCGTTTTTCAAAGCTATCGCACAGCCCAAACTATAAGCCCAAACAGCATTGTCAAAACAAATAGGCTGAGTGCCTCTAACTATTTTGTCCACATCTATGCCTTTAGAGCTGCATATATTGGCAACATCCTCTAATCCGTTTATGCCGTGCTTTTTACAAGCTTCATTTATTTTGTTGATCCTTTTGTCATATCCCTCAAAATTTATAGCCATTTTTCCCCTCCTTTATGCTTGACGCGGGTTGATATACTTTGCCGCGTTCTCAAATCTGCCGTATTTGCCCGTTGACTCTTCTAAAGCTTTCTTAGGTTCAGCGCCAGCCGCTATTTTTTCCATCATAACGCCCAGCCTGACGAACTCATAACCTATAACCAAACCCTCTTCATCTAAAGCGAGTTTCGTTATATAGCCCTCAGCTGTTTCTAAATAGCGAACCCCTTTTGCTGATGTGGAATAAATAGTTCCAATCTGCGAGCGAGTGCCTTTGCCTAAGTCCTCAAGCCCCGCACCTATCTCTAAACCGCCCTCAGAAAAAGCACTTTGAGTTCTCCCATAGACTATTTGCAAAAACAGTTCCCTCATCGCTGTGTTGATAGCGTCGCAAACTAAGTCCGTGTTTAGCGCCTCTAAAATAGTCTTGCCTGTCAAAATTTCGCCTGCCATAGCCGCAGACTGCGTCATACCTGAACAGCCGATAGTTTCAATCAATGCTTCTTGAATGATTCCCTCTTTGACATTGAGCGTCAATTTGCATGCCCCTTGTTGAGGAGCGCACCAACCTACGCCGTGAGTCAATCCGCTGATATCTTTAACTTCTCTTGCTTGAACCCATTTCCCTTC
>JAITBH010000047.1 GCA_031283745.1 Candidatus Ectomicrobium neotermitis
TGGCTTTTTGCTTTTGTTTTTTAGTGGTTCAAAGTTGATTTTAGAGAGATTGAATGCGTCCAAATATTGTTGTGCAACATTATCAACATGCTCTTCGAGTTCCACATCGTCATCTTCAAAAAATATCGCTATGTCGGGAATAGTTTGTCGAACAGTCTCTATTATGTCGTCATTTAAGTTCAGTCGTCGTTTTATGTTTTTGAAAAATCTGATTTCGCTGTATTCAATTATATCGTCGGCTTTGATTATTTCAATGACAAAATTTATCAAGACAAGCTTTTGCTCTTTGGTCATATCTGCATTTTCTAATTGTTTGAAATATGCTGAGGAAAAACCTTTTCCTTTTTGCCTTAACTCCTTGATAAATCGATCTATCTCGACATTGTAATCAAAGCCTTGTAACAGCGGAGATTTATTGCTCATTGATTTGACTATTTCTACTTCCCTGTCATCAATGAAACCATCGGAAGCCATACAGCAAAATGCTGTCTTTATAAGTAGTTTTTCAAAATCTATGTTTTCAGTTTTCATTGGTTAAACCCGATAGTATTTTTTGTTTTTTGTTCATTTTTTCCCTCCATTCTTTGTTTTATTTTTTCAAAGCTTTTCAAAGCCCCAAGTGAGACAGATGGTTTTGTGTTTTTTATAGCTTCCTCTAAATGGCTCATGGTGATTTTTGTCTTTAATTTCAGTGCAGGTTTTGATGCTTCGTTTACTAAAAACTCTATGTCTGATGAAACATAATTTTCCGTTAATTTTGACAGCTGTTCATAATCAATATCTCTCTCCAAAGGTCGGTCTTTGAGATACCTTTCAAACATCATTTTTCTTGTTTCAAAATCTGGAGGCGGTATGTAAACTTTTTTATCCAAACGCCCCGTCCTTAACATAGCGGGATCGATAATATCAGGATAGTTTGTAGCTCCTACAATGAAAATTCCTTTTTCCCCCGTCCTATCCATTTGGGCCAACATTTCATTTATCGCTTCGTTAAACATTATTGAACCATCTCCAAAGGCTTTTGCTCTGTTGGCAAGCAGAACATCTATCTCGTCGATAAATATAACGATAGGTGCATTTTGTTCTGCCTCCTTAAACATTTTTGCAACATTTTCTTTTGTAGCGTTTATATAACGGCTTTGCAGAGTCGATGGCGTAGCCAAAATGAAATTAAAGCCTGCTTCTTGAGCAAAATGTTTTGCAAAAAATGTTTTCCCGCAACCCGGAGGCCCATAAAGAAGCATTCCATTTGGAATAGTTACGCCATATTTGGCGTATTCCTGTGGATTTTTTAGTGCATCGATGACATCAAATTTGAGCTGAGCTTTTAATTCTTTCATGCCTGTTATTGCGTCAAAGCCAGTCGGTTTTGATGAGGTGTTAATGGCGGTAGGTTTGTTGTTATTTTTTGTGGGTTCGTTTTTATAGGACGATGGAAGGTCTTCGATTTTTATTTCTTCTTTTAATGCCTGCATAAATTCTTTTGCGGTTTTGAACCTGTTGTCTAAATTAACATCAAGAGCCTTTTTTAAGATCAATTTAACGTTATCGTTAAAACCGATAAATCTCTCGGGCAGGCTAAAAAAAGATAATGGTCTATTTCTTTCCGAAACTATAGTTTCTTCTAAAGAGATTCTTTCAGATTGAAATTTTGACAATTGCTTAAACCAAGGAGGTAGCCCGAAAATTAGTTGATACATAACGGCTCCGATGGAAAATATGTCGCTTTGTGGAGAATAGAGATTATTAAAGCATTCGTTGGCTACATAATGAAAGTTTAGCCCGCTCTTGTTGTAAGCCTTTGTTGATTGATACCACGATCTTGCATATCCAAAATCTATGATTTTTGCTTTCGGTGGGTTGGTTGATAAATCCAACATTATGTTTTGAGGGGTTATTTCATTGTGAATTATTGGTTCAGGCAAAGAATGCAAATAATCTAACCCTCTCAAAACATCGTTGATGATTCTTTTTATGTCGTAGTAAACGCAAAAAGGTTCCCTGCCTATTTTCTCAAATAAAGTTTCTCCTGATATGAAATCTAATATTAAGTAGCCGAATTTTTTGTTGTCATAAAATAACTCACCACTGTCTTTGTAAGAGACAATATTTTCGTGGCTGATATTTTTTAGAAATTTGATTTCAAGCAAATTGTTTTGATTGTCAAAAGAGAAAAAATTCAGTTTCGAATAATCAAACAATTTGAGGAAACATATTTTCTCCTCCTTATCTTTTATGCGATAAGTTTGAGCATTATTTCCTTCTTTAACAAAGAACATCACTTTGTATTTGTTGTCTATCAAAAAGTCTTTCGGCAAAATTTTAGTAGTGGGCATTATTCTAAAGTCTCCCTGGATTTTTGTTCCTCTTCAGGCAGTAGCTCCATAACTTGAATAAAAATATCTCTTGCAACGGATACGTCTCCGAGTGCTGCTCTTTGCAACCCTTCATTTATTAGTTGTTTTGCTTTTGCCTTATCTGTCCACTTTCTAGATTCAAAGGTATTGTTTATCCCTCTTAAATATTGAACAAACAGCTCATCACCCAATATGTCAAACAGAATTTGATGAATGTCCCCATACAGTTGAGATATCAATTCTTTGGCACTTTTGATGTTTTTGCCTCTTATCATATCGTCAACTCTGGTTCTGTATTCGTTAATCGTTGTATCTATCTTTTGAGGAATAGACTCATCTCTAAAACTTTCATTTTTATATTTTGAAAGTGTCCGCTCCAATCTGCCAAAAGCATATCGCAAGTCCTCTTCAACTTTAGGCCACGCCCCTCGTTTTTCTTGCTCGTCAAGCTTTAGAAGTTCTTTTTTATAAGCATCAAGGATTTTCAATCGTCCATCAACATTTCCTTTTTCATTTTCTAATTGCAACAAAAGATTGTTTAAGTTTTTTTCTATTTCAGTAGCTCTACTTTTGATAGCCCTCTTTTTAGCCTCACCTATTTTTTCTCTCAACTCATGCTCTGATGGAGGTTCTATTTGTTTAATTTTTATTTCCATTTTTATGTCGTAATCCAACAATGGAATATACGCCCTAAAAAACATTGTCTGTGAGCTGTCTATCTTAATAGTGATGTCGACATCGCTTCCTTTAGGAAGAAATGATGGCAACTCTTCACCGCTGACAACGATTTCCTTTATTAAATTGTTCAAAGCAGGATTTGTTCGTTCAGCATTATAATCGCCTTGATAAATAGGTATGCGAAAAACATCCTTCATTCCGGGTTTTATGTCTTGCCTTGTTTTTAAGCCATTGGTTGTGCCTGTAGCGGGAATACGTTTATTTTTTTCTAACCCCTTGACTGGAGAAAATAAATCTTTATCTTCGTCGTCAAAATGCTTCACTATTCCTATGTGATAGGGCAAAACCTGCATAGAATCCAAACCACCTATACCCTGCAAAATACTGAATTCATTCGGCTCGCATTCTAATTTGTTACCCATATCGTCATATAAAGTTACGGTAAACAAATTTGACCGCCCCTCTATTAACTCAACCTCAATAAGTTCAGGAACAGTTCCAATTTCTTTTTTCCCGCTTGTCCAAGCACCATCAAAACGGGAAATGACACCATAAACTTTAGCGGGCAAATTTCCTTCCGTTTTTTCTTTAAGAATTTTTATGTTTACAGTCTCGTTTAATTCCACAGAGGTTGCATAATATTTAACATCCAACTGAATTTTTGTTTTGTCTCTTGATTCCTCTTGAATGTTGTCTGTTACTGACACTGTCGATGCAAAAAGAGCTGCCCCTCTTGCGACTACAGTCATCGGGTCGACGGAAGTATCCACTTTTTCCGTAATCTGTTCTTTAAGCATTCTTCTCAATATGGGCGAATATGTCGGGCCGCCAACTAAAATTAGTGCCTCTAAATTGGAGCCTTTAAGATTGTTACGTTCAAGCAGATGTTTAGTTATGTCTATTGCTTTTTGAAAAACAGGAGACAAAATTCTTTCCATATCGCTTTGAGTTACAGTGATGTCTAATTCAAGGTCATGTTGTTTGCCGTTTTCATCCTTAACCTGCAAATCGCCGAGAGGTGTCATGATATTATGAGTATTGTTAAATGAAAGCTGAATTTTGGCCTCTTCAGCAAAAACTTTTAAGGCACTCCTTAAAATTTCTTTTTTGTTTGTGTCTGTCATAAGCCCATTTATTACCTCATAATTTTCAGCAAGGTATGGCAGTATTATATTGTCAACAATTGCTTCGTCTAAATTTTTCCCTCCGAGCCAATTATCACCATCTGTGTCTTTTATCGACAAAATACCTTCCTCTGCCTTTATCAATGCAGCATCAAAAGTTCCTCCGCCGAAATCAAACACGCACCAATAACCATCTTTTTTGGAATTTGAAAGTCCATATGCGGTCGCAGCTGCGACTGGTTCTTGCAAAAGCTGTGCTTGCTTAAACCCAGCCATTTTGGCGGCTTTTATCGTGGCTTCATTTTGAGTGTTTATAAATTTTGCGGGGACAGTTATGATGATTGAATTAACATTCTCGTCAGTAACAAGAGACTTTAATTTTTTTAACACTTCAGCTGACAACTCTTCTGATGAAAAGCTCCTTCCCATATTCGAACTTTCATATGAGTGGGTTGTTCCCATAGTTCTTTTAAATTCCGTGTATGAGTTTGAGCTGATGGTTTCAGATGAACTTAGAGCTTTAACTCGTTCTCTGCCGATAGCGTTAAAAGCCGTGTCTCCGACTAAAATGCTTTTCTTTTGGTTGAAATGAACACATGAGGGAATAGTGTCCTTTTGCAACTCAGATTTTTTTATCGTTGGCTCTCCATTTTCCATTCTTGCTATCGCAGAATTTGTTGTGCCAAGGTCAATTCCATAATCGATTTTGTTTCTCATTTTTCAAACTCCTTTTTTTTGTCCCGCTCAAATCCCAATTGAGATCTCTACCTGAGCAGCCTGTATCATTTTGTCGTTATAGTTGACTTGAGGAATTAAGATTTTGGTTATTTTTTCTTCGCCTTTTTCAAGATTCTCGTCGGGAATTGAATTTATAACGGTAATTATCATCCCTTGATTAAATTTTTTACCAAGCAACTCTGGCATTTCATATCCATTAGCTTTTAGATTGTCTTTTAATCTTTCGACGGAACGTTTTAATTGTTTGAGTCCTTTTACATCACTGTCCATAAAACTGATGTTTCTTTCGATTAAATTTATTTCCCCTGCCACTTTCAGGGACAGGGAATGATCGGGTTCTTGATTAGTTATGGGTTGAATATTTTTTTGCTGTTGTATTAGTGAAATAAGTTCGCCCATTATTTGGGCTTGCTTATCGAACTCCCCGATTAGTTTTTCCTCGATGATTCTTTTGTCTTGATTTAATTTGCTTACCAAGTCCGCACTGTTTTTTCTTAGGTAAAAATATAACAACAATGAAATGATCGCTAAGAGGGCAAAAGCTCCTATTCCATAAATCGTTTTTTTGCTGATGGACTTGTCAATTTCCACAAAATTTTGAGCAGCATTTTCTGAAAACACAGTAATGGATGTAGAGTTTTCTGCGGTTTGAGTTTTTAAATTATTGATAGCCCCGTCGGAATTTTTTAGTTTTAGGTTTAAGGCTGTTATCAATTTTTTCAAATTACTGTTTTCTTTTTTTAACCAATTGATACTGATTTTTATGCTCTCTATTTCTTGTGCGACCTCTTCACTGTCGGCATCGCTTTGGGCAGAGACTTCAGCCAAAGCAAATATAAAAATCAGAAATATGGCACTGATGAACCTGATAAACCTGTCTAATTTTTTTTGTGTCATAAATATTGTCCTTTGTTTGGCTTTAAGGTTTTTCCAACTTTGAGGAGTCTGAAAATTCAACAATCTATGTCAACAAACCGACCAAAACATCTACTTACCCAAAGTATTCATTAACTCAATAAATAAATAAGAAAAAACACTATTATCATCGCTATAATTACGAGACAACCACCCGAACCACTATCTTTGTTGCCCCCATCACCAATTATGTTCTGTTTGTTTTTGAGATAACGTGCCTGAAAGCTTGGGTCTAAATCCATTTTCTCGATCAGTAACATTGATTTTTTTGTCTCTTCTAAACATTTTTGAAACAGAAGAATTATAAAGTTTCTATTGTCTTTATATACTTCTAATAAGGAACAAAGCTCATTTAATTCAGCTATATATATACCTTGAGCAATGCTAGCTATGTCAGAACTCGTCGCGATATATAATTTGTCCGAGCTACCCAGTACATATTTTATAGTGTTTAGATAAGGCTTTGCTGCAAGCAACAATTTGGTTGAATGCACAGCCATAGTCTTATAATAGGAATTATCCGGTATGGTTAGAAAACTATAAATGGCTAGAGCCTGAGATGATACAGAGGTTTTTACAGTGTCGTGTATAGCCGAATACTCATCAACAAGTAGCATCAATTGTTCAAGTTCTTTGGCAACTCTGCTTTCTTTATCCCTTGTCGGTTTATCGTTTACCCAGTCTTGCAATCCGTTTATGTTTTCTCTACATCTCTGTTTTGCAATATTGCCCACCGCTAAACCTTCCGCCTGCTTACATAAATCTATAGCAAGTCCAGCAGTATTCCCGCCCATTT
>JAITBH010000048.1 GCA_031283745.1 Candidatus Ectomicrobium neotermitis
CCATAACCATAATCCAAGACAAGGTCATAACATTAAACCTGCCATTGTCATTATCAAAAGTCCCTATCAAAACCACCGGTCCCGGTTCAATAAAAGTGAAAGCTTTCTGCAATGGAAACTTTTTCATTTGTTCCTCCTTCATTATTTTTTTGCTGCTTTTGCCGCCCGCCTTCCCATCAGCAGGGTAGCACAGCCCCCTTTCTAAAGGGGGTGCCGCCGCAGGCGGCGGGGGTTTGGCTTGCCGTTGTCGTTATAGTTGTCGTAGTCGTGTCGTTGCCGTTCGCCGTGGTCGTTCCCTTCCGTTCCCTTTTTTCCCTTTTGTTCCCTGTCGTTCCCTGTCTTTCAATTCCTACTAATCCACTATGTGTTCCCCTTTACAATAAAAAGTGTTTTTGGTAAATAGGGGCAATCATAGTTGATTGCTATGAATTAAATTTTGTCTTAGGAGGACATATGAAATTGGCAAGTAAAGCATTAAAAAGTTTGGTTTGTATGCTATCGATAGCGGTAGTTTTGCCGTCTTTAGCGTTTGGTGCAGATGCGAAGTATCCTTACGGGGAAAACAATATATCTTACAGCGGGTCAATATGCGGATCCCCCACTGCTATTGCTAAGGAAAAAGGATTTTTTGATGAGGAAGGGGTCAAGATAAATGTTGTTGGAGGGGTAAGTTTTGAGGCGCAACGCACTGCCTTAGCCACCGGCAAATTGGCGGTGGTCAATGGCGACTTTCAGTTTTTCCCAGCTGTTTATAATGGAGTAGATGTAAAACTCATCGCCGGGCTTCATGAGGGCTGCATAAAAGTTTTGGTCCCAAACAATTCACCGATAAAGTCCGCAAAGGATTTGAAAGGTAAAAAGATAGGCGTTGACGAGATAGGCGGAACTCCGATGAGCGTCGTTTCAGTGCTAATGGGAAGTCAAGGTTTTAACCCTCAAACTGATGCACAGTGGATACCCTATCCAAACGATCAGCTTATCACCGCACTTGAAAAAGGCGAAATAGATGTTGCGGCGGCTTGGGACCCTTTTGCCACTATCATTGAACAGCGGGGCGGGTATAGAGTCATTTCAGATATTTCAACAGATCCGCTGTTTGCGGGCAAAAATTGCTGCTTTTTGTTTGCCTCAGGCAAGATCATAAAAGAAAATCCCGGACAGATTGCTGCTATTTTGCGTGCTTATAATAAAGCCACAAAGTGGATGGGAGATAATCCCGATGAAGCTGCTGCAATTTTGGTCAACAAAAAATATGTCGCTACTAATGATGTCAAACTCGTCGCAACTCTGATTAAGCAATATAAATATGGCAACCATTCGGGCATAGCCTCAAATGCTCAAAGCAAGCAGGATGCAGTTTATTTTGCGACACAGCTAACGACGTTTGGATATTTGCCTAAGAATTTGAATGTCCAGACATTTGTCAACAATATGTATGTCGACATTTTTGCCATAGAGGCGGCATCCAAGAAAAAGTAAATAATGACAAAAACCAGCAAAACACAATCGACAAAAGCCCTCCCTCAGGACGAAAGATATTGGAAGCCCAAAACCTCACTATGGTTTTGGGCTACTGAGGCAAGTTTTATTGCCGGGGTTTTAATCAACCTTTATATACCCGACGAGGTAACAATAAACCCTCATTCCTATCGCATTCTGCTTGGCGGGGCTATTGTCCTTTTGCTGGTTTTCTATATAGTAAGTAAGCAAAACACCGCATTTGCCAATAAGTTTTATCATCGGCTCGAGTTCATTTTTGCAATAGGCGTTTTTATGGCGGTATGGGATATTCTGACCACAAAGACATCTTTTTTGCCCCTTCCATATTTTCCGGGGCTTGCCCAAATAATCGGCATAATGGTTGAGGATAGAGCCCTTTTACTCTTGTCGGCAGGACATTCATTTTTATTGTTTAGCTTAGGTATGGTTTTGGGAACATTTTTTGGATTGTTAAGCGGGATTGCGACAGGTTGGAGCAGGCAGTGGGATTATTGGCTGTCCCCGATCATAAGAGTGTCGGGCATAATACCCGCTATAGTTTGGCTGCCGATAGCCTTAGTCCTTTTCCCGACAAGTTTTACCGCAGGAGTGTTTTTAATAGTCATAGCCTCATGGTTTCCCGTAACCTCCATGACAGCCAGCGGAATAATTTCCACCCCTAAAACCTATTTTGAAATAGCCAAAACATTAGGCGCCTCCAAAAAATTCCAGCTTTTTAGAATAGCTGTGCCTTATGCCATGCCCAATATTTTTATCGGAATATTGACGGCGGTGGCATTCTCTTTTGTAACACTGATAGTCTCAGAAATGGTCGGGGCAAAAGCGGGTTTGGGCTACTATATCAACTGGGCAAAAGGTTGGGGTGCTTACGATAAAATGTATGCAGCAATCATCATAATAGCCGCAGAATTTTCGCTGATACTTGCTTTGGTTGGTGCGATCAGAAGCTATGTTTTGCGTTGGCAAAGGGGAATTTTGAAATGACACAACCTTTGATAGAGATAAAGTCGGTATGCCGTAACTATATGGACAATACACAAAAAGAGATTTATGCCTTAGAAAATATCAATCTGCATATAAATGAAGGGGAATTTATGTCTTTTGTCGGGCCGTCGGGCTGCGGGAAAACTACATTGCTAAGGCTTATAGCCGGGCTTGATAGACCGCAGTCGGGGACGATAAGCCAAGAAGGGAAAATCCTGACGGATACGCATTACAGCAGGGGTTATGTTTTTCAACAGCCTACGCTTTTTCCGTGGCTGACCATAGAGGAAAATATCGCACTGGGGCTTAAAGCCCGCAAACTTTTTGATAACAGTAAAAAGGCTCTCATACAATACTATATAGATATGATAGGGCTGACCAAGTTTGAAAAGGCTTTCCCGCACGAGCTTTCAGGCGGAATGGCTCAGCGGGCTGCAATTGTTAGAGCTTTAATAAATGATCCAAAAATCCTGCTCTTAGACGAACCTCTTGCCGCCTTAGACGCTTTTGCCCGTATAGACTTGCAAAAGCTGCTTTTGTTTATCTGGCACAAGACCAAGAAAACTATGGTTATGGTAACCCACGATATAGATGAGGCAATATTTTTAAGCCAGCAAATTGTGGTTATGTCTGACCGTCCCGGAAAGATAATCGAAATTTTGGACATAAATTTAGGCAAAGACAGAAAAAGATCAGACCACAAGTTCATAGCCATAAAAGACAAAATCATCTCCAAACTAAAATTATCCTCCCACAACCGGATCGAGCCGGAGTACGTGATATAACGGCGAGTGGATAGTGGTTAGTGGTTAGTGGATAGTCAACGACTACAACCTTCGGCGGGCGTTCCACCCTAACGACAGGGAACAAAAGGGGTTAGGGAAAGAAAGGGAACAAAAGGGAACTGCCACAACCACGGCAACTACAACGACAAAGCCAAACCCCCGCCGCAGGCGGCGGCACCCCCTTTAGAAAGGGGGCTTTGCTCCCGCCGAACAGAATGGCGGGTAACGGCATAAAAAACCCCCTCCGTATTATAGCAGGGGGTTTTTTATTACATCTCAGGATAAACTCGTCACCAAAAACGCCGTGGTCTTTGTCGTGCCGTAGTCGTTCCCTTTTTTTCCCTTCCGTCTTGGTTTTGATTTTTTGGGCATAAAAACGCCACCCCGAATTGATACCGGATAAGCGTTGAAAGACTAAAAATTCTAATGACCGCATAACATAGTTTTATATAATGACCGCAAAGTTAGAGACGTGCAGGAGAGATTAGAATGCAAGACAAGGCATTAGCTGTTTTTGAAGATTTTAAAATCAGAAGGCAATACGATGAGCAAAAAGAAAAGTGGTATTTTTCTGTCATTGACATTATTGCGGCATTGACACAGCAACCAAATTTTAAGAAAGCACAAAGTTATTGGACTACATTAAAGCAACGTCTTAAAGCAGAGGGTAATCAGTCTGTCACAAATTGTGACAAACTGAAATTAAAGTCATCAGATGGCAAATTTTATGCAACAGACGTTGCTGACCCTGAGCAACTTTTACGCCTTATACAATCAGTCCCCAGCCCCAAAGCCGAGCCTATAAAGCTCTGGCTTGCAAAGGTTGGTTATGAACGTATTCAGGAAACGACTAACCCTGAAAT
>JAITBH010000067.1 GCA_031283745.1 Candidatus Ectomicrobium neotermitis
TCTCAAGCATTTTTTCGATAGCATTAAAATGTTGTTGAGCCAAAATTTCCGTCGGAGCAATTATCATCGACTGATACCCATTTTCAACTGCAAGCAAAATTGCACTTAAAGCAACAACAGTTTTCCCAGATCCAACATCACCCATAAGCATTCTGTTCATCGGGAAATCTTTTTTCATGTCATCAAAAATTTCGTTGATACATCTCTTCTGGGCTTTCGTAAACTCAAAATTCAAGTTCTCTCTAAAGGGTGTGAGCAAGTTTCGTTTTATTTCATACTTTTGTTCTTTTGTTGAAACTTTATTTTCGTGCCTTGAAATAGCCAACGCAGTTTCAAAGATAATAAATTCTTGCAATGCAAAAGCTCGACGAGCTTTTTCTCCATCTTCTAAAGTTTTTGGATAATGAATTTGTTCTATCGCTTGGGGTGATTTAATTTTTTCTAATCCCTTAAAAGGTGTGATGAGATCTGATATATCAGGATAAGAATCCTTAAACATTTCTACAGTTGTTTTGACTGCCTCTCGAATATGTTTTTGAGAAATATTTTCTGTCCCTGAATAGACAGGCAGAATTTTCTTGAACGCATTCGGGCAATCGTTTTCGTTTTCAACTATTTCATAATCATTGACGGAAATATATTTTGATCTCAAATCCCACTTTGCATCGCCAAAAACATAAGCAAACTTTCCTGTCTGAAAATCTTTTTTTATTGCACCAAAAGGGTCAAACCTCGCATAAGGACTTTTCTTTCTAAAAAAACGTACACAAATCGTTCCACTTCTGTCGAAAATTTCGATCTCCATCAGAAAAAGGCTCATCGATAACTGTCTTTGAAACACCTCGCCTATCTTTCCAAAAATGCAGACCTGCGAGTTGAAAGCAATGTTTCCTATCTCCGATATTTTTGTTCTGTCTTGATATTGAACGGGGAAAAAAAGCAATAAATCTTGAGCTTTTTTAACTCCAAGTTTTGCAAAGCCAATAGCTTTCTTTTGCCCAATTCCTTTTATGTATTGAATGTCGTCATCTAAATTCATCTTTTGCCTCATAAAAATAAAAAAGACAGCCTCTTAAATGTAACCAAAGGCTGTCTTTTTTTATTTGTAATTTTATTTCGATTGTTTCTTACAACGCTTTTTGGATTTTATTTGATTTTATACAGGCTGTGCAGACATATCCGCTTGTTTTTTTCCCGTTCACTATAATCCGTAAGTTTTGAAGATTAGGCCGAAAGAGCCTTTTTGATGCTTTGTGAGAATGGCTGATAGTATTTCCTGAACTCGATCCTTTTCCGCATACAATGCACTTATAAGACATTTTTTTTATCCTCCATAGGTATTAATTTCATGTTCGTCAGTATATAAAAATTCAACCAAAGCTCAAACTTAGACGCTCATCTATATGATAGATGCGATGATTTTTTTTGCTTTCATCAGTGCGATTGCTCGGTGGCTTATTTTGTTTTTTTTGCTAAAGCTAAGTTCTGCAAAAGTCTTGTTATATTGTGGAATAAAAAATATCGGGTCATACCCAAATCCTCCACTTCCAGTTTTCTTCTCGCAGATGTATCCATTTACTTTTCCGCTTACTGTTTTCACTATGCCCTCGGGGCTTGCAATTGCTATCACGCACCTAAAATGAGCAGTTCTTTTTTCTAAAGGAACTCCCTCCAATTTCTTTAACAATTTATTGTTGTTGTCATCGTAAGAACAATTTTCTCCCGCATACCTTGCCGAATAAACACCGGGCTCTCCTCCTAGCAAGTCCACCTCAAGCCCGCTATCATCAGCAACTGCCCATTTGTTAAAAAATAGTGCTACCTCCCGAGCTTTCTTTATGGCGTTTTCTTCTAAAGTTTTTTTATCCTCTATAGTTTTTGGAAAACTCTCAAACGCAGTGAGAGGAATAATTTTTATGTTTTTGTCGGCGAGAACAGACGATATTTCTTTGATTTTGTGATCATTGCCTGTAGCCAAAATTAATTCTCGTAGCATTGCTCCTCCTATTTTAGAAACTTCAAATTTTCATTTATTTTTTTAATTTTTATCCGGGCATCATCATAACGTTTGTGCATTTTTTCGACCTCGCTTTCAGGGGCGCGGCGGATAAAACTATCATCATTTAATTTAGCACTTGTCCTTTCTATCTCCAAATTTGCGGCGGCAATTTCTTTTGCAAGCCGCTCTTTTTCTTTGTCTATGTCTATCAATCCTTCAAGTGGCAGAAATATCTCAAACCCTCCCGCAACCGCAAGAGCAGAATTTTTTGGACGCTTTGTGTTTTTTGCAAATTTTATCGACCCAATTTTTGCAAGAGTTTTTATATGGTTTTCATTTTTTTGAACATCTTCCACAGTGGCATTTTCCAATGAATTAAACACAGCATCAATTTTAACAGCAGGAGAAATATTCATCTCGCTCCGTAAAGTTCTTATGCAGACAATAATATCTTGCAGAACTTTCATCTGCTTTTGTGCTGCAGATTGCTCATCTTTTTTTGCAGTCGGCAAATCAATAATTGTTTGAGCAATCATTTTTTTGTCTTTGGAATCTTTGTCTAAAATTTCCCAAATTTCAGAAGTGATGAAAGGCATTATTGGCGACAACAATTGCAGTGTGCCTTTTAATATGTAGACCAAAATTGAAAGTGCCTGTTTCTTTTTGGCTATATCATCTGAGAGTGTTCGAATTTTTGAAAACTCAATATACCAGTCGCAAAACTTTGTCCACAAGAAATCATAAAGCTCTCTTGATGACTTATCAATATCATAATTTTTGTAATTGTTTTGAACTTTATTTGCCATGTCTGCAAACTCATCTAAAATCCATTCATCTGAAAGATCTTGAGGGTTTGGTTTTGCGTCGATTTCTCCCACAGCTTCTAAATTCATTATTATGAATCTCGAGGCATTCCATATTTTGTTTGCAAAATTTCTCGACGCTAAAAAATTCTCGTCGGAAACCTGCATATCTCTCCCGCAACTTGCAGCCGATGACAAAGCAAACCTCAAAGCATCTGTTCCAAACTTATCGATAATGTCTAACGGGTCGACGACATTCCCTAAAGTTTTTGACATTTTTTTGCCCTGCTTATCCCTGACGATTCCATTTAAGAAAATGTGCCAAAAAGGAATATCACCCATAAACTCTAATCCAAACTGAACCATTCTTGCGACCCACAAATATAAAATCTCATGCCCTGTAACTAAAACAGAAGTTGGATAGAAATATTTTAAGTCCTCATTGTTTTCATCTGTTCCCCAATTAAAAACGC
The DNA here is from genome assembly GCA_031283745.1 of Candidatus Ectomicrobium neotermitis. Taxonomy (GTDB): domain Bacteria; phylum Elusimicrobiota; class Endomicrobiia; order Endomicrobiales; family Endomicrobiaceae; genus Ectomicrobium; species Ectomicrobium neotermitis. The sequence continues at coordinate 3,276 of JAITBH010000067.1, forward strand.
TAATCGGCCACAACGCTGACGAAAACCATGTATCCAAAACATCCTCGTCTTGCACAAAATGAGTTCCTCCGCACGCAGGGCAAACGTTCGGTTTTTTGTAAGCGGCGATAGGCGGACAAGAATTTTTGTTGCCTTTCTCATCGACACAATAAAAAACAGGAATCCTGTGCCCCCACCAAATCTGTCTGCTTATGCACCAATCCCTCAAATTTTCCAGCCACATAACATAAGGTTTTTTCCACGACGGCGGAAAGAAAATTGTCTTTTCTGTCTTTGCAGCCTCTACCGCTTTTTTAGACATCTCCCCCACATTTAGAAACCATTGCTCAGACATCAAAGGTTCTATTGTTGTCATACATCTGTAACATTTTCCGACGGAGTGAGAATAATCTTCAACTTTTTCTAAAAAGCCCAATGCCTCCAAATCCTCAACAACTGCTTTCCTTGCCTCTAAAACTTTCAAGCCCTCATATTTTTTTGGAACATTTATCATTCTTCCTTTTGTGTCGATGATCTCAATGTATTGAAGCTTGTTTCTTTTTGCGATGGCATCATCATTTGCGTCGTGGGCAGGAGTAACTTTCACCGCCCCCGTGCCAAAATTTTTCTCGACAACAAAATCCTTGATAATTTTAATTTCTCTGTTGGTTATCGGAAGTTTTATTGTTTTGCCAATGAGTTTTGAATATCTCTCATCGTCGGGGTTTACAGCCACAGCGGTGTCTCCCAGCATAGTTTCGGGTCTTGTTGTTGCAACCAAAACAAACCCGCTTCCGTCGGAAAATGGATACTTTATATGCCACAACTTTCCTTTTTCTGCTTCATATTCAACCTCAATGTCAGACAATGCCGTGCCGCAACGCGGACACCAATTAACGAGTCTCTTTCCGCGATAAATCAGACCCTTGTCGAACAATTTTATGAACGCTTTTTGCACTGCCTTTGATCGTTCCTCGTCCATCGTAAAAGCTGTTCTGTCCCAATCTAATCCGCAGCCAAGTTTTTTTAGCTGCTCTAAAATAGTATCGCCCGTTTCTTCTCTCCAGCTCCACATTCTCTCCAGAAATTTTTCTCTGCCCAAATCAAATTTTGTCTTACCCTCTTTCTTTAGAATTTTTTCGACAATAGTTTGCGTGGCAATTCCTCCGTGATCTGTTCCCGGAACCCACAATGTATTAAAGCCCATCATCTTGTGAAATCTTAAAACTATATCTTGAAGAGTGTTGTTTAAGGCATGCCCCATATGCAAAACGCCCGTAACATTTGGCGGCGGAATTACAATTGTAAAAGGCTTCTTGTTTTTATCTGGTTTTGCTGAAAATGTTTTGTTTTCAATCCATAATTTACTCCACTTTTCTTCAACTTTTTTTGCGGCATAGACCTTGTCCATTTCCATTTTTTTCTTTCCTTTTTTTGATAATTTTTTGTCTAAATTTTCGTCTGAAGATCGAGGCGATTATACCAAAACCCGCCTCCAAAAAGTTTGAAAATTGTTGCGTTTTTTTAGCTTTTTTGACGACAAAATATCGACGCAAAACCCTAAAAAGTCCGTCAGGGCAAATATGGTATAATCGCCCTGCGTCGGCACTTTCGGCTGGCGAAAAGTTAAAAAAATTGGAGCATTGATGACCACCAGAAGACGACAAGCACGGATATGTTCATTAAAAATGTTATACGCCTACGACAATTGCAAAATGCCAAAAGAAGAAGTGATGAAATTTTTTGATGGGCAGCTTCCATTAAAAGACTCGTATCGGGATTTTGGAATGAAGTTGTTTGAGGGCGTTTGCGATAAAAAGGAAAAAATAGATGGTCTCATCGCAAAGTATGCCAAGAACTGGGAGATAAATCGTATGGCTACCGTAGACAGAAACATAATAAGGATGGCGGCTTATGAAATTATGGCGATGACCGAGACTCCAATCAATGTAATAATAGATGAAGCGGTTGAAATTTCTAAAAAATATTCCACAAAAGATTCCAGTAAATTTGTAAATGGAATCTTGGACAAATTAAAAATTATCAGGGATTAAAAAAACTAAAAAAGCGTGACGGTTTACGCTTTTTTTTCTTTTGTAAGGAGGAGGAAAAATGCGGCACTTTGAATCGGAAATAAATGATCTAAAAGAAAGCCTTGTTGATATGGCGAGCTTAGTTAGAGAGATGATCAAATCGATAATGAATCAGTTGGTTTCAAAAGAAATCAACTTCAATGAAAAACTTTTCGAGCTTGAAAAAGAGGTCAACATTCAGGAGATAGTCATCGACGATAAATGCTTAAAACTCATCGCTCTAAATCAGCCTGTCGGGACGGACTTGAGGTTTATCACATCGGCAATGAAGATTAACACTGACTTAGAAAGAATGGCAGACGAAGCGGTGAGCATCGCAAAAAAAATTGATGTAAATATCGACATCGTAAATGACATTTCTCAGATGGCTGAAATTGTCCGTCAAATGGTTGAGGACTGCATCAAATCTTTCAACACAAATGACGTGGCTCTTGCTCAAACTGTTCTCATAAAAGACGGCGAAGTTGATCATTTAAAGGATGTGGTTTTTAAGTATCTAAAAGAGTTGATGATTAAGTCAGCTGACACCGATGTTATTCAAAGGTATCTGGATCAAATTATGATGTTGAGAAACATTCAAAGAATTGGCGACCACGCCACAAACATTTGTGAGGATGTCATTTTTATGGTTCAAGGAAAAAATATCAGGCACCTTGCTTTCACCACTAAGTAGGACGAATTTATGAAACTCGATCTCCCCCTGCTCCACAGCGGAAAAGTTAGAGATGTTTACGATCTTGGCGGCGAACTTTTGATTTGTGCTTCAGACAGAATCAGTGCTTTTGATTTCATTCTCCCGACGGAGATTTCTGATAAAGGAAAAATTCTCCATCAACTTTCAATGTTTTGGTTTGACCTTTTTAATCCAATCGTCGCAAATCACATCATCACGGGAAACTTCCAAAATTTTCCATCCCGCCTAAAAAAATTCAAATACCTCGACGGCAGATCCATGATTGTAAAAAAAGCCAAACGCATCGACATTGAGTGCATTGCACGCGGCTACCTCGCCGGCTCTGGCTGGAAAGAATATCAGCAGACCCAGACAGTCTGTTCAATTCCTCTGCCCGCAGGATTAAAAGAATCCTCCCATCTTCCCACACCAATTTTTACTCCCTCAAGCAAAGCAGCTGTCGGTGATCACGACGAAAATATCTCCTTTGATGAGACGATAAAAAGAATTGGTTTTGATGAGGCAAATTCAATAAAAAATTTGACGCTCAAAATTTACAAACAAGCTTCGGCTTATGC
>JAITBH010000107.1 GCA_031283745.1 Candidatus Ectomicrobium neotermitis
CTATTGTTGCCAATTCTCCTGAAAAACTTCCTCTCTTTGACAAAAAAAGAACGATTGTCTCTGTAAGCGTCTGGAATATCGATAAGGCGCGGTCTATTTTTTTTAGTATCGCCCCCCACTGACTCGGTATATTTTTTAAGGATTTCCTCGGCATTTAAGCCCAGAAAAGTAGCATATGACCTCATAAATGTTCTGCAGTAAACCTCTGCTACAAATGCATCTCTATCGCCGTTTTCAATGGCGACAATGTATTTCTCCTGAATTCTCAATTCATTGCACACCTCTTCAAGGGAAATGTTTTTGCTAACTCTTGTTTCCCGTAAAAGCTTTCCAATCTCTTCCATTTTTACCACCCGTTAGAATTTTTTATCTATCAAATTGCTGTTTTTTACTTCAGTTTTATCACTTCAACACCGCTTGGTGCATTAAAAATAAATGTGTTTTTGTCCATCTTTTGGTCGGTTTTGTAGTTTAACAAAATAACCTCTATGGATAAAGTATCGGAATTTAGGGTTATTTTGCTGGGATTTAGCCCTTCTTTAGCTATAAAAACGACCATTGTCCACGTTCTGCTCTTTTTGGGGTAAATCTCTAAGACATAATCGGTCTCGCTTTCTGAAATATAGTTGATGACATTGTTTTTTTGGAGATTTTTCCAGTTGCCCCCGAAATTGATGAAAGAAACCGGGGAAAAGTCATCGATGCCCGTTTTGTTGGCTGGACTGATTATGGCTTGGGCATTTTTGGGGGTATAAATTGTCATCAGATCCCCTTTGATATAGATTTTCTGCTCTTGCGGTGTCTTTTTGTGGATAAGAACGTCCATCGGACGCATAAAAAACATCGTTCCCGCTGAAACCTGACTCTCCATTGTCTCGGTAAAAGTCATTGTCTGCCTAAAATTCACCTCAAGCGTCTCAATATTTTTGCCGGCCTCATCAATTTTGGTCAAAACTTCGCCGACTTTGTTCAAATTCTGGGCAAAAGCAGCTGTAGAAATTAAAAATGATGCCAAAACAAAAGCAAAAACTGATTTTTTATTCATTGCCTTCCCCTTGAATATCCAAGTATTCATTAACCTTGCTCCAATTTATCTGCCATTTGTTCGTGCCTTGAGGTTTTGCGATAAAACGTTGTGTCTCAAGCAGGCTTAGAATGTTAGTAGCCTTTGCCGACCCACCGAAATTTGCTTTGAGGAGGTCTTGAGAAATGCGTCCCCGCTCCCTCATAAGCATAAGAACAGGCAGCAACTCCTTGCTTTTGTCTGCCTTAAACCCCTCTTCACGTTCTACCTCCTCAATCGGAGGCTCATAAACACGGGGAAAATCCTGCCCGCTTATAAAATCAACTATGCTTTTTATCTCTTTTAATGACACATAAGCCCCTTGGAGCCTAATGGGGCGAGACTCTTGAGGGGGCAAAAACAGCATATCCCCTTTTCCAATCAAACTGTCAGCCCCAAGTGCGTCAAGAATAACCCGCGAATCCACTTTTGAGGCAGTCTGAAAAGACATTCTTGCAGGGAAATTCGCCTTTATGACACCTGTTATCACATTGACCGAAGGGCGTTGAGTGGCAAGTATGAGATGAATACCCACAGCCCGAGCCATCTGTGCCAACCTTTGAATGGAATCCTCTATCTCTTTTTGAACGACAAGCATCAGGTCAGCCAATTCGTCTATCACAACAACTATATAAAACTCCTTCTCGCCGCCTATCAGCTCCATCTTGGCATTGTATTCCTCAATATTTCTCACCATATTGTCTGCATATTTGTCATATCGGGCATTCATAACTGTGACCAATTTCTTTAGTGCAGCGGCGGATTCTTTTGGATCGGTGATGATGTCGGCATCTGCCGCCCGCGTGCATGGGTGGTAAATATGCGGAATGTCTTTATATATGGGCATTTCAACTCTCTTAGGGTCAATGATCATAAACTTCACCTCATCGGGCCGCGCCTTAAACAAAATCGACAGTATTATCGAGTGCAAAGCGACGCTTTTTCCTGAACCAGTGGCTCCCGCTATGAGCAAGTGAGGCATGGAGTCGAGTTCTGCGGTATAGCCTTTGCCGTCTGTGGTTTCCCCAAGCGCCAAAGAAAGTTTTGAATCTGAGCCGGCAAAAGCCTCGCTTTCAATTACCCCTCTAAGCCCTACAATGACGCTCTCAGGATTTGGAACCTCAATACCCACTGCACCTTTTTCTGGTATGGGGACAATTCTTATCGCTGGAGTTCTCATAGCAAGGGAGATATTGTCAATCACGCCCATTATCGACTGGATTTTTAGGCCCGGTGCAAGGGTTAAATCGTAACGGGTAACAACAGGTCCCGCAATTATGTCTTTGACCTCAACTTCTATGCCGAACTCCGCAAGTGTTTTTTTCATCAGGTCAGCCCGAGCAAGGAGATCTCTTTTGTTTTCATCATAATCGATGGGCTTATCCTCCATCAAAGTTTCGGTTGAAGGGAGAATATAGTCGATGTCCGAACTGTCAATCTTTTCGGCGGGGCGGCTAAAACGTTCCTTTTTGCTCTTTTTGGCAGCTATTATATTGGGCTGAGAGTAGTCCTCTTTGCCGCCTTCATCGTCAGGGCCATTAAAAATCAGCTCGGGTTCGGGCTGTTGTTGGCGTTTTTTGCCAGACGGTTCATCTTTTGTATCGGTATCATCAGCGGATTTCTCAGAAATAAAGAGCTTTTTAAGTAAAGAAACTAACGGAACTCTAAACAGGAATGCCGATGAAAAGCCCAAAAGTAGTGCTAAAACACAAAAACTAAGCACCGAACCGAGCAATTTTTCTACGAAAGGATAGAGGTGAATACCTATCCAGCCTCCATAAAGGGTTGAGCCAAAGACTGCATTGGCTGATAAAAACAAAGTCGACAGCGAGACGGCAGATATTAAAGACCACAAAAAATCTATTTTGGTGCTGTGATTGAGTGAGGGTGCAATCCGCAAAACGAAAAACCAAAGCAGTGCAATGGGGATAAAGTAACTGCCCGCCCCAAAGATTGAGTTGACAACATTAGAAAATGCTTTCCCAAAAACGCCCGAACCGTCAGGCAGCAAAATGGAGTAAGCACTTATGAAAGCCGTCAAAGCAAAAAACAGGGCAACTATATCCCTGTTTTTATGTTTAGTGTTTTTAGATGATTTTTTTCTCGCCACCGATGCTCCTTTCTACTTAATGGAGATCATATAACTGCTCTCAACTTCTCTGACCGATATTTTGTTCTCTCTTGACAGCCAGCCTAAAGCAAGGAAAAACATTGTGTTTGACATTCCTAAAGCCGACTTGATTTCAAGAAAAGATGCCTCTTTTTGTGTGCTTGCGACATTAGACAGGTAGTTCCAAATATCTCCCGCTGCAAAACCTATCGCAACTCTCATATCGTCATTCATTTTCTATGCCCCTTAAACCTTTTCAATGATGAACAAATCTTGACCCATTGTTACGGCTTTTGCGTTCTCAGCTAAAATTTTGACGATTTGTAGCTTAAACGGGGCTTTTATCTCGTTCATAACTTTCATCGCTTCAACTATGCAGAGGGTTTTGCCTCCATCTACAATATCCCCCTCAACAACAAAAGGGGGAACTGATGGGGCTGATGAGCGATAAAACATACCCGTTATTGGGGATTTTATTGTGTCGCCGACAGGTAGAGGCGGCTTTGTGTCAGCAACCGGCTTAACCTCTTCTGCCGGCTGCGGGGGTTCGGGCTGAACTTTCGGTGCATTAACTCCTAAATGTAGTTGAGATCCCCCTGCTGCCCCTTCATCGTCAGCCTCGGTTGTGTTTTTGCGTTTTATGTAAACCTTATACTCTTTGGAATCCACCTCTAAAACATCAAGGCTCTCGCTGTTCATGATGTCATAGAGTGCTTTCAACCTTTCTTTTATCTCGTTATTTTTTTTGACCATCTCAAACCCCCCTGACAGATGATTATGAATTTGAACGATTTGCTGCTTTCATGCTGAGGTTCAATCTGCCCTGATCGTCAATTTCGATGAGTTTTACAGTAACCACATCGCCTTCTTTTAGGACATCTTCAACTTTGTTTACCCTTTTGTCAGCCATTTGGGATATATGAATTAGCCCCTCTTTGCCCGGCAAAAACTCTGCAAAAGCACCGAAAGTCATTATTTTGACGATTTTGGCTTTGTAAATTTTGCCTACCTCAGGCTCAGTGGTTATATCCTCAACCATTTCTTTGGCTCTTAAAACCAAATCTGACTTATCTCCCGAAATAAACACCTTGCCGGTATCATCAATATCTATCTTGACCTCATTTTCTTCTTGGATCTTCTTGATATTCTTTCCGCCGGGACCGATGAGTTCACCGATTTTCTTGACTGGTATCGTTATGCAAACCATTTTAGGTGCATAAACAGAAATGTCGGAATTGGGTTTAGACATCACAGCATCCATCTTGTCTAAGATGAAAAGTCTGCCCTGTTTTGCCTGATCAAGCGCTTGAGCAAGCAATTCAGTGGTAAGCCCCGAAACCTTGATGTCCATCTGAAGGGCAGTGATACCGTTTCTCGTGCCTGCAACCTTAAAATCCATATCGCCGAGATGATCTTCCATACCCATAATATCTGTCAAAACAGCATATTCTGAGCCTTCCTTTATCAAGCCCATCGCTACACCTGCCACGCTTGCTTTTAGAGGAACGCCTGCATTAAAAAGAGCCAAAGACCCGCCGCAGACCGAAGCCATAGACGATGAACCGTTTGACTCTAAAATGTCTGAAACCACTCTGATAGCATATCCAAACTCTTCTTCTGTAGGCAAAACTGCCCGCAATGCTCTCTTTGCTAAATTTCCGTGTCCAATTTCGCGCCTGCTGGTGCCTCTTTCGCCTTTAGGTTCTCCTGTAGCAAAGCCCGGAAAATTGTAATGGAGCAAAAATCTCTCCTTATATTCGCCAGTCATCTCGTCCATAATCTGCATATCGCCGGGTGTGCCTAAAGTTACGGTTGCTAATGCCTGCGTCTCCCCTCTGGTAAATAAGGTTGAGCCGTGAACTCTGGGGAGAATATCGGTTTCTATTGAAATCGGCCTGATTTCATCTAAAGAGCGGCCGTCGGTGCGAGTTTTTTGGCTCAAAACAAGTTCGCGAGCTTTCTTATAGAAAATGTCCTCTAAAATTGAGTCTATTGCACCTGCTTCCTCAGGATACTTTTCGGCAAGACGAGCTTTGATGTCCTTTTTGAAATCAGACCAAAAAGTCTCGCGTTCCTCTTTACCTTTGATCCGAACACCCTCTGCAGCTTTGGGAATACCCTCAGCCTCAACCTCAGCTTTTAGCTCTTCATTATAGATAGGTGCTTCAACTGTGATTTTTTCTTTGGAAGGGAACTGCTTTTGAATTGAACAGATTGATTGGATGGTTTGGCGGGCAAGATTTAGCGCATCAAGCATCTCAGCCTCAGAAAACTCTTTAGCGCCTGCTTCGACCATTGTCAGTGCGTCTGCCGTTCCGCTGACCGATAAATCCAAATCGCTTTCCTTTTGCTCATCTTTTGTGGGGTTTACGATCAACTTTTTGTCGATTCTGCCTATTCTCACTGCTGCTATCGGCTCGGTGAAAGGTAGGTTTGACATCCATAAAGCTATGGAAGTGCCTAAAATCGCAGCAGATTCTGTGTCATTTTGCCCGTCATAAGCCAAAACAAGAACAGAAACCTGTGTGTCATTTCTCCAATATTCGGGAAAGAGGGGGCGAATGCTTCTGTCTATCAGCCTGCTTATAAGAATTTCGCTGTCTCTGGGCTTTGCCTCTCTCTTAAAAAAACCGCCGGGAATTCTCCCCGCGGCATACATTCTTTCCCTATAGTCTACAGTCAAAGGCATAAAATCTATACCAACTTTTGGCTCTTTGCCTGCTACAACAGTTGCTAAAACAACTGTTTCCCCTATTTTTACTAAGCAAGAACCATTTGCCTGCTTTGCTACTTTGCCTGTTTCAACAACAAATTTTTTCCCTGCAACATCTATTTCCTTTTTTAAGTAACTCATTTAATCTCCATTTAATTTTCGCCGATTATTAAAGATGCTAAGGATTGCCCTATCTAAATATAAAGAGAAAACCCGTTTGGATTTTCTCTTTTGCTCTTCTTTGCAGCTTCAAACGACGTTATTTTTACTTCTCTACAAACAAACATCACTACTTTCTAAGTTCCAATCTTTTTATCAACTCTGCATATCTATCTTTATCGCTCCTTTTTAAATAATCCAAAAGCCTTCTTCGCTGCCCTATCAACTTCAAAAAGCCCACTCTTGAGGCAAAATCTTTGGGAAATTTCTCGAAATGAGATGAAAGATACTTTATCCTTGTTGTCAGAAGGGCTACTTGCACCTCAGGCGATCCTGTATCACTTTCATGTTGCTTAAACTGCTCCACTACCGTCTTCTTCTCAAATACCATATCAATGGCTCCTTATTTTCTATTTTTGTTTGTTTTTTTTATCCAAAAATGACCGTTTTTGCCTCTAAAACCACGAGGGCGAGTTTAGCATAATACACTCTCAAATGTAAAACTTGCCTTATATAGGGTTTTAGGGGGTTATCACTCTTGAAATTGGCTCTTATAGAGGGCATTATAAGCCCCCTCTTCATTCTGCAAAAGCTGCTCATGAGATCCCTCTTCCATCACCAAACCGTCGTTTATGACAAGGATCTTGTCGGCGTTCTGAATTGTTGAGAGTCTGTGGGCTATAACTATCACGGTTCTGCCTTTCATGAGATTATCTAAAGCCCGCTGAACCACTTTTTCCGCTTTATTGTCTAAGGCGCTGGTTGCTTCGTCTAAAATGACCAAAGGGGCGTTTTTTATAAAAGCTCGAGCTATTGCCACTCTTTGCTTTTGCCCTCCCGAAAGGAGAATTCCCCTCTCGCCAATCTCTGTGTCCATTTTTTGGGGCAAAGTCTTGATGAACTGGTCAAGATGAGCGTTTTTGGTTGCCTGCCAAATCTCATCCTCAGTGGCATCGGGTCTGCCCAAAACGATGTTTTCTTTAATCGAGCCGTTAAACAGGAAATTGTCTTGGAAAACCATCGATATGTTCCGTCTCAAAGAATCTATCTTGTAATTCTTTATGTTGACCCCGTCTATGAGAATCACCCCGTTGCTAACCTCATAAAGTCTCGGCAGAAGGCTGCTGATGGTGGTTTTCCCCCCTCCGCTATTTCCCACCAGTGCTACCATTTGCCCGACTTTGACCTCAAAGTTAATGTCATTGAGTGCTTTTCTATCCTTATTGTAAGCAAAAGACACATGCTTGAACTCAATTTTGTTCTTGATGTCGATAAGATCTTTGGTTCCATCATGGCTTCTTATGGCAGGCTTTGAGTCCAATAAAGAAAATATGCGGTCTTGAGCCATAAAAGATTGAACTATCGATATATAGTTGCCGCTTATAGACCTCAACGGTGTATAAAGCATCATCAAGGCTGCGATGAAAGCTACAAAGTTTCCGCTGGTTATGGTTCCCGTGATGATCAAATG
>JAITBH010000113.1 GCA_031283745.1 Candidatus Ectomicrobium neotermitis
ACCAATTTCTTAGCTTTGTTTATATTTTTTTCAATTAACAACTGCTCAAACTCGTCGATAATTTTGATCAAATGTTTTGGAGACAAAAGACTTGCCGAGCCAACGCTGACCGCCGACGAGCCAACCAACATATATTCCATAACATCTGCCCCGCTCATTATTCCACCGCAACCAACAATTGGAACACGAACTTTCTGATAAATTTCATAAACGCAACGGACAGATATTGGTTTTATGCACGTACCCGACAATCCCCCTTTTATCGCACCAAGTTTGGGCTTGAAAGTTTTGATGTCAACTGCCATCGATAGATAAGTGTTTGCAGCATTTATGCCATCAGCTCCACAATTTTGAGCAGCTAAGGCGATGGCGGAAATATCGGAAACTAAAGGAGAGAGTTTTGCTATCACTGGAAACTTTGAGATTTTTTTTACTTGCTTAATTATACCCTTCATCAAAGGTATATCGTTGCAGACGACTTTTTTATTTAAGTTGGGGCAGGAAAGATTAATTTCGATGGCTGAAATTTCCTTAAAGTTATTCAAAATTTTTACGGTATCAACGCAACTTTTAATGTCCTCACCTGCAATGCTTACAATAATAGGCACTCCGATTTTTTTTAATTTCTCAAGAGGCTCGTCGACAAAAGCTCTCACCCCAATATTTTGCAAGCCAATAGAATTTATCAGACCGCTTTCAACTTCGGCAATTCTGGGTGAGCAATTTCCAGCTCTCTCTTTTAATGTAATCGTTTTGGTAATGATGCCCCCGAGCTTTTTTAAGGGGATTAAATCCGCTACCTCATACCCGTAGCCAAAGGTTCCCGATGCGGTGAGGACTGGGTTTTTTAATTTTATGCCCGCAAAATTGACGCTAAGATCTACTTTCATATTTTGATGTCCTTGATATTAAAAACAGGGCCGTCTTTGCATACAGTTTTATTTTTGCCGTCGATACAAACAGCACAGCCCTGACAATTTCCAAATCCGCATGCCATTTTTTCCTCCAGACTAACTTGCCCAAAAAGACCAAATTCTTTTGCTACTTTTGCAGTAGCCTTTATCATCGGAATCGGTCCGCATACATATATATAAGGTTTATCCTTACCTTTGTAATCAATCCAAAATTTGTCCGTGATAAGACCCTTATAACCCATCGATCCATCTTCTGTTGAAAGGACAATTTTCCAGCCAAGTTTTTTAACCCTATCAATGCAGACAAAATCTTTTTTTGTTTTTGCACCGTAATACAAAACACCTTTTTGGGAAAGTTTTGATATGAGGAAAAAAATAGAGGCTATTCCCGAGCCTCCCGCAATGACAACATTATCGCTTGAGGAGACAAGGCAATAGCCATTTCCTAAAGGTCCTAACATTTCTATTTTTTTATTGATTGTAGAGAGAATTTTTGTGCCTTTGCCGACGACTTTATAGAGAAAAGAAAGTGTATTTTTGTTGCTGTTATGAACAGAAATGGGTCGTCTTAAAAAAACACCGGGAACGTTTATCATGAAAAATTGTCCCGCCTTGCAAAGGGATGCTTCTTTTTTGGCATAGATCTTTAATTCAAAAAACCCGCTACTTAACTTTTTGTTTGAAATGATCTCATAACTTCTGTCCGACCTCATAAACAATTTTCCCTCCCGTTATTGTCATACATGCCCCGCCCATAAATTTTCTCCCGATAAAAGGTGAGTTTTTGCTTTTTGAAACTATGCTCTCTTTTGTGAATTCATACGAATAATTCGGATCTATTATTGTGATGTCTGCAATAGAGCCTGCCTGCAAATTTCCCCTGCCTTCCAAATTAAAAATCTTTGCTGGGTTTGCTGTCATTTTTTTTATCGCAGACGAGAGGGTCAATATTTTAGTCCTCACCAGCTCCTCTAAAATCAAACTCAAACAGGTTTCAAAACCTATGATTCCAAAAGGGGCAACATCAAATTCCCGAGCCTTTTGTTCTTGAGTGTGCGGGGCGTGATCGGTTGCAATGCAATCTATTGTTCCGTCGGCAAGAGCTTGCTTTATTGACTCCACATCTTTTTTGCTCCTCAGCGGAGGATTCATTTTTGTGTTTGTGTCATAAACCTTAACATCGTCATCTGTTAATGAAAAATAATGCGGGCAAGTTTCGGCACTGATTTTAAGCCCCGCTTGTTTGCCTCGCCGAATTAAATCGACAGAAAGAGCAGTCGAAACATGAGCAAAATGGACCGCCCCGCCAGTAAGCTCACAAAGCATAATATCACGGCTAACCATCGCCGCTTCACTTTGAGCAGGGATGGGACGCAGACCCAAAATTGTTGAATTTAAGCCCTCGTTCATCACACCGTTACCGCTTAACTCTTTGTCCTCACTGTGAGAAATGACAGGTATGTTAAACATCTTTGTGTATTCGAGAGTGCGTCTCATAATTTGAGAATTTGAAATCGGGTTTCCATCATCGCTTACCGCAATAATTCCTGCTTTTTTAAGAACACCAATCTCGGCGATTTCCTTACCCAAAGAACCTTTTGTGGCACAGCCCACTGGAAAAACATTTACCAATCCTTCCTTTTGAGCTTTCAATAAAATGAACTCGACAGTCGGTGCATTATCTATTACGGGCTTTGTGTTTGGCATACAAAAAACTGTCGTTATCCCACCTTT
>JAITBH010000131.1 GCA_031283745.1 Candidatus Ectomicrobium neotermitis
CCAAGAACTTCGAGATAAAGGTGAGTATGTAAAAAACAAAGCCCAAGGTAGTGATAAATCCCACCAAAGGCACAATTACTGTGTTTGAAATGAAGGAAACCAAAGAAAATTGCCCGAAATAATAGGCACTGATGGGTATCATCGTCACCTGAGCCGCGGTGGTAGCACAAAATGCCCCGATCAAAATCTTCAAAAATCGATTTCTGACCTTACTAAAGGGGACATAAAACTTCTTATAAAAATAGACTATGGCAATTGTCGCTGCATAAGACATCTGAAAAGAGGCTGTAAAAAGCTGCTGGGGTGTAAAAATCAAAATAATCAGTGCCGACAAAGCCAAAGAGTTATATATCAGCGGCTCCCTTTGGACAGATAAAGAGATTAGAAAGCAAGTTGTCATTATGCCTGCCCTCAAAACCGGGGGGTTAGCGCCCGTTGCCAAAACATAGAGGAAAATTAACGGGATGACCACGATAAACCTCTTCCTTAAAGGTATGCCCGCAAACTTAAATATCGCTATAAAAAGAGCTGCCACAAAGCCAACATTTAGCCCGCTAACTACCAAGATATGAGTTAAGCCCGCATCCATAAAAAGGGTTTTGGTGGGATTATCAAGCCCGCTTTTGTCCCCAATAATAAGCGGTTTTAACAGGTCTGCCGTTCCTTTTTTGAGGTATTTGTCTATCTTGTTGACAATGTCCTCCCTGACATAAAAGGCAAATTTCATAATTAGATTGGGGGCAGACGAGATAAATTCGCAGGAATCCGCTCTCATCAGAACATAAATTTCATCTCTTGCAAGGAAATTTTGATAGTCAAAAACCAGCGGAAAGGGTGCTTTTTGAGGAATAGACAGCCTGCCCCAAAGAACAATGTTGTCCCCATAATCAACTTTATACGCCCTCGGCAAAGATACCAACACCTTCTCAACAACTTTTGCACCGCCGGCTCTTTTGGTTTCCATCACAAAAGTGCTGCCCCAGCCATAACTTTGAACTAAGCTAATAACCCTACCCTCCACCTCCACATTTCTATAGTAAGAGCTGAGATAATAAAGGAAGCTCTGATTTGTAGGCAAAAACAGTCCGCAGACATCTGAAATCACCAAAAACAGTGAATAAACGATGAAAATAGTTATTATAGGTCGTTTTAATAACATATCAGCTCCTTTTTGCAGTGTTTTGGGCATAATGGTGGATTACTTTTGATGGTTATACACAAATAACTAACAGGTTTTATGAGTGAAAACTAATAACTTAGGGGATTTTCTGAATAACTTTTCCACTTATTATTTATTTAGTTATTTCTGTTGATAAGTTGTGAAATACTTTGTATATTCTGGGCATTACATGGGTTTTAGATGTGAATAAGTCAGGCTTTTATTTATTTTTGCCATTCATTTTGGGAAAAATAATTGTGCTGTTAATAAGATGTTAATTGATTGTTAAAAAGGATTGGAAGCCATGGATAAAATAGACAATATCGAGTTGCTGATGGAAGAGACCGCCTGTGAACGTTCAGAGGCTGAGTTTGCTTTATCTCTTGCTAACGGCGACATTGAAAAAGCTATCGTCAAGCTTGGAATTATTCAAAAATACATTGTTGTCATTAAGATCAAGATGTTCTTTTTTGAGGATAACTTCTATGGGCTTTTGCACATAGCTATCAACACAAAAGTCAATGAAATTTTGAGGTTCAACATAGTTTTTTCACAAAACCCGCAAATTTATGGAATTTCTGCCCAAACTGATTGGTTCTCTTTTGAAAAGGGGATTTTTTCTGCAAGGTTAAAGCCCGGTGCTATGGAAATTTACACCAAGAAAATAGAAGAGCCTCTCAAACGCTATGTAAAGTATATGCTTACAAAGATGTCTAAACATCCCGATGAGGAGCTGATACTTGCTTTTTTTAATCCGCTGAAGCTAAAGATTGAGTTGGTTAGGGAGCAGATAAATACGACTCAGTTTAAGAAACTGCCCGATTTTGACAATAAGCCCCCTCAGCGGAGGCAAAACAATCAAAAAACCAAGTCTTTTATAAATCTTGAGGTGAAGGTTTTAGAGATTTCAAAGGGTAAGCCGATTGAAAAGGTGAAGATCGGAGACAACATTTTGACCTTGATTACAGATCAAAGGGACATTGCCAAGTATTTGACGAAGTTGCTGACAGGCAGGCGAAAAGACGGGGAGCTTGAGGCTGTTCCCGCTACTGTTACAAAAATTTTTGCTGAAGCAGACGGCTATGTTTTGCATTTCCAATACAATGATTCGATAGCCTCTTATGCAAAAGTCTCTCAAGGGGCATTTGTGGCGGCAGTCAACTTTGAAGATGAGACTTCTCAAAATCCCTCACAGACAAAAGTCGATTTCAAAAAGTTTTTTTGATTTACACAAGTGCAGTTTTTCTTCGGCAGGAATGACATTGAAAGCTTACGGCGCAAGGCAAAGACGCAATATGCGAGGCTTTAGTTTCAATAAAAACAGCAAGAGCAGTCGTTTTTCCTCCTAACCCCATCGGTCCAATCCCCAAATTGTTTATCTCACCCAACATTTCCTTCTCTTTTTTATCGTAATCCGCTATCGGGTTTTTAGACCCAATCTCCCTAAGCAGTGCTTTTTTTGAAAGCAAAGGGGCAGATGAGAAATCCCCTCCTATTCCTATACCTAATACTATGGGGGGACAGGCATTTGCCCCTTTATCTTTTATGGTATCTATCACAAACTTCTTGACACCTTCCCAGCCCGCAGCGGGAGTCAACATTTTCAAAGCACTTGCATTTTCGCTCCCCCCTCCTTTTGGCATAAGTGTTATCTCGATTTTGTCCCCCTCAACAATATCAAGGTAAATGTTAGCAGGGGTATTGTTTTTAGTGTTTTGCCTCAAAAGAGGGTCAGCCGCGATAGACTTCCTCAAAAAGTTCCTCTCATACCCATCAGCTACTCCCTTATTGACAGCCTCATAAATGGTGCCGCCTTCAACAAAAACCTCCCTCCCCGCTTTGACAAAAACATTGGCAGTTCCCGTATCTTGGCATAGAGCAATTTTGGAGTCTTTAGCTATTTGGGCATTTTGGAGTATTTGCAAGATAATTTCCTTAGCAAGCGGGGCAGTTTCATTTTGATAGGCAGCCCTCAATGCCCCCAAAACATCTGCGGGCAGTTCATAGTTTGCCTCGCCGCACAGCCTCATAACAGCCTCAGATATAGTTTTTGCAGATATTAAACGCATTGCCCCTCCTTATGCAGCCTTGGCGATACACCTATTATAGTTATCGATTTTGCCTGCGGATTTAACTGGAAATGTGTGTGATGGGCGGGTTAAAGAATCCTTTCTCCTGTTTGTGGGTCAAAAAGAAGAGCTTCTGATAGGTCGAAAACAAAAATTAGAGATTGATTGATAGATAGGTTTTGAAAAGATGATAGCGCTTGAGCTTTGAACTTTGTCGCACCAAGACCAGCCAAAATCGCTTTTTTGCCCCCGCAAAATTCAGTTTCAAGAATATCAGCCCTGATATATGCCAAATCCTCAAGCGGAGTCTCGCCAAGAAGGGTCTCGTCAGTTAAGCACACAATGTCCTCAGCCTTTAGCGCCAGCACAGCTTTTTTGAAGGCTATAGGTGCAAGGTCTGGAGAAAATTGTGCGGGAAAAAGAAGTTCAAAGTCTGCGGTTTTTAGATAAAAACCGTTTTCCTTTTGAATGATTTCGATGTCAAAGAAATTCACTGACGGCTCAAGCATAAACTGGGCGGCATATTTGCTTACGGGGTTATAAAAAGAATTAAACGGATCAGCTATTTGCTCTACTGCCCCATCTTTTAAGAGGCAAATTTTATCAGCTATGGCCATAGCTTCAATCGGGTCATTTGATGAATAGATCATGGTCCAGCCATGCTTTTTTTGTAATTTTTTCAAAACGCCCCGCAACTCATAGCGGGCAGTGCGTTCAAGTGTTGTCAAAGGGGAGTCAAAGAGGATGATCTGAGGCTCTTTGACAATTGCTCGGGCAATGGCGACACGTTGCGATTGGACGCTGTTAATGCGGGCGGGATATTTTCCAAGAATATGCTCTATCTCTAAAGTTTCTGCTGCATTTACGATTGTAGAGAGAATTTTTTTCTTATTAACTCCTCTCATTTTTAAGCCGAAGGCAATGTTTTCATAAACAGTCATTTTGGGATAAAGGGCATAATCATCGAAAATGAAAGCTATGTTGCGTTTTGAGGGAGATGTATGGTTTACCAAATTGTTGTTTATGAAAATTTTCCCCCTCGTGGGAGGTTTAAGCCCTGCAATCATATTCAAAATCATCGTTTTGCCTGCCCCTTTTGGTCCAGCAAGGACGCAAACCGAATTGTCTTCAATTGTCAGAGAAATAGATTTGACTACATTTATTTTCCCGATGTTTTTGCTTACATTCTCAAGCACTATTTCAGCCATTTTTTTCCTCCTCTTTCTTGTCGTCATCAAGAGGATTTTTGTTTTCCTTTTCCAACTCTTTTTCTAAAGCTTCATAAAAACTGTCCTCATCGGCAGGCTTCCTGCCAAAAGGCTCAAAAGGGTGTTTTTCTACAGAGAGCATGGCGATAATATCGAGGGATTTTGTTAGGCGATTGATAGAAGATAACCGTTCAACATCACCTTGAAAATATCTCTCAAGGCTGCCGGTGCTATCAGGAACTGCAGCTCTAAGCCTATCTTCTATCTCGCTTTTTTCTGTTTTTCGGAAGGTGTTATCGGGAAGTTGGCGTGCTTTAAGACTGTCTTCGGCGTTTTTCATAGAAAGGTGAACATACTCAACCATCAATTTAAGTTCCTCATTTTTTGCCCTGAGTTCAGGGGGTAAATCCTCGGGCCGGCACTTTCCACATTTTGCAAAAGCAGGAGAAATTTGCTCCAAAATGTCTTTGTAATTGCCCCCTGCTTTTACGACTATTTCTCCCGTTTTTTTGTCCATTTTTTGCTCCTTTTTTGTGTAAACAATTTATCTGCAACAAGTCTCTTGAGTTCAAAGTTATATACAAAAAACCCGTTTATAAAACAAATAAGAGCTATTTATGTTCTTTTGGCTCTATTTGATAAAATGCCGATATTGTAGCGATAATAATTGAGGAGATCTCTTATGTTTGAACAAATCTTTTGGAATATAGTTTCGTCTATCGGAGGGGTTTTACCAATAATCCTAATAGCCATTCTATCTGTCATTGTTTACATAAGCTGCATCTTTATGTTTACGGCATTCAAAAAAGCAATAAGCCAAGATGATGAGGAAACAGATGAGGATGAGGACGAAGAAGATGATGATGAAATTAACTCTGCTCCCCCCGCCAAGCCAAATCAAAAACAAGAAGCACTAAAACCTCCTCACCCGCATAATCAAAACCGCAATCCCCAGCCCAACAACAACTCAAATAATGACAAAAAGCGGCCGCAAAATCCCCATTTTGAGTCAAGCAGAAGGGGCAACTCTCAAAACCAAAATAGGGATAGGCAAAATATGGGCAGATTCCGCAACAAAGAACGTTTTAATCAACAAAACCGTTACAAAAATTGGAATAAACCTTTCTCCCCCTATAAAAACAATAAACCGCCCCGCCAGCCTCAAAATCCTGCGCCGCCTAATCAAACCCCGCAAAGAGATGATAATGTAACTATAGGGCCACAGCCTCAATTTCCTCCTCAGTCTAATCAAACCCCGCAAAGAGATGATAATGTAAATATACCGCCGGAGCCTCAATTTTCTCGAAATCAGGGTCAGCCACCCACAATAATCAGACCTCAAGAACAAAATCTCAGACCCGAGCCGGTCAATACACCTCAAACTCAACCCCCTCAACAGCCCCAGCCTCAGCCTCCACAAACTCAAAACCAGCCTGTTACTCCGCAAAATTTGGATACTTCCCTCCCCATCAGACCTCAGCAGCCTGACTCAAAGCCTGTCTCCTCTCCGCTTGAGTTATACGAAGAGGGGCTTGCGGCATATCAAGAGCAAAAATATGACATTGCCCTCAACCTATTTTTGGTGGCTGCCAAAGAGGGCAACAAAAATGCTCAAAACAATTTGGGCGGCATGTATGAATACGGCATCGGTGTAAACAAAAACTATGAAGAGGCAACCAAGTGGTATAAAAAAGCGGCGGATCAGGGATACTCTTTGGCTCAATACAATTTGGCATGCAAATATATCGAAGGAAAAGGTGTTCAGCCTGATCTCCAAATGGCCAAAATGTGGTATCAAAAAGCAGCGGATCAGGGCTTTGAGGAAGCCAAGGAAGCGCTTGATCGTTTGAGCGATTAAGCACCCCTCTCTTTAATTGTATAAAGGAGCCCTTTTTTATAGAATTTGGACGAAATGAAAAGCAAAAAACCTATTTTTATTAGTATTGAAGGCGGTGAAGGGGCAGGAAAAACGACTCATTGCCTCCTTTTAGAAAAACACCTCAAAAACAAAGGATTAAAAGTGTTACTGACAAGGGAACCCGGCGGAACAACCCTCTCCGAGTCCCTCAGAAAAATTTTACTACACCCTCGCACGGCGCTAACCCCGCTGTGCGAGCTTTTTTTATATGAGGCGGCAAGGGCTCAACATATGCAGGAGGCGGTTTTGCCCGCATTAAAAGATGGAAAAGCGGTAATTTGCGACAGATTTATAGATGCCACAGCAGCCTATCAAGGTTTTGGGCGCAAGCTGAGCATCAAACTCATAGACACCTTAAACAAAGCCGCCAGTTTAGGCATTGAACCTACCGTTACGATATACCTTGACATCAATCCTGCCGCGGGGATCAAGAGAGCAAGGAAATTAGACAAAGATGATTATGGGAAAAGCGGGGATAGGATAGAAAGAGAGAATGTGAAATTTCATCAGGATGTCCGCAAAGGCTATTTAGTGCAAGCAAAGAGACATCCGCAGCGGGTGAAGATAGTAAAAACCCAAAAAAGCATAGAGAAAACTCAAGAGTTGATAAGGAAAGTTGTAGATAAAGCGTTGAAAAACACAGGGATTGTCAAATGTTTGAAAATATAATTGGTCAGGAAAAAGCAAAAGAGGTTTTAACGTCTCAAATCAAAAGCGGAAAAATAGCCCACGCTTATATTTTTATCGGTCAAGAAGGGGTAGGAAAGCGGTTCTTTGCTACAGAAGTTGCCAAGACATTAAACTGCACGATCAACGATTACACCAAAACCGCAGCCGGCGCCTGCCAAAAATGCGATTCTTGCCAACACATCTCCAAAAAAACCCACCTCGATGTTCACTTTTTAGACTTTGAAACCCAATTCCAATACTATTACAAGGAAAAGAAAGAAGCCTTCAAAAGGGAGTTGCGTATAGATTTTTTGCAATCAAAGTTTGTCGATGACGCTTTTATAAAGTGCCGTGAAGGAAAAATAAAAGTGTTTATCATTGAACCCGCAGAAAAGATAAATCCCGCAGCAGCAAACTCCATCCTTAAAACCCTCGAAGAACCTCCTGCCAACACAGTTGTCTTTTTAATCGCTACCAGAAAAGAAGGGATTCCCATCACTATACTTTCTCGTTGCCAAACTATCTTTTTTGCACCTTTAAGCGAGAGCCAAGTTCAAACTTTCCTCATGGAAAACAGACCCATCAACAAAGAAGATGCCGCTCGGATAGCACTCCGCAGCGAGGGATCCATTGAACGCGCCAATAAATTGTTTGACGGAAATGGCAAAGCCGACATTTTTTGGAAAAAAATCCAAGATAAAGAGCTACAAGATCTCCCCATCGTTGACCTTTTAGAGCTATCAAAAGCTTTCTTGAAAATTGACACCCCCCAAAAAACAAAGGATAAAGACGATGCCCCAAAAAACATAAGAGATGAGGCAATAAAAAATATAGACGATATGACAGACTTAGCAAAAGAACATTTCAGGCTTTATCCTCAAGAAACTGCCCCAATATTGGAACTTTTCTCCCTTTCCCGCACCCTGCTATCGCAAAACGCTAATCCCCAGACCGTATTGGACAATTTGTTGTTAGATCTCGGGAGCCTTGAGGAGTTTTAGTTCATCATAAACGGTAGTTGGGTATAGAGGAGATGTGTCTATGATAATAGCGGCAACGGTAAGGGCGATAAAAAATAAGGTTTATGCGGAAACAAGAACTGTTGAGGTCAAAATTGGGGATAAGGCTCTCATTGACACTGAACATGGGATAGAAGCCGGGGTAGTTTTTGAAAAGATTGAGAAGTTAGAAAAAACCGACAAAGATTTGTTTGTCGGTAAAGTTATAAGGATACTTAACGTTGAAGATGAGAGAAAAATAGGTGAAAACGAGAATAAAGCAAAAGAAGCTTTCAAAGTTGTTGAAAAAAAGGCTGCCGAATATGGTCTTGACATGAAACTTACCCGCGTTCAATTCACTTTTGATAGGTCAAAACTCTTCGTTTATTACACATCTGAAAGCAGGGTCGACTTTAGAGAACTCATCAAAGACTTAGGCCACCGCCTCAAAACCCGCATACAAATGGTGCAAATTGGAGTTAGAGACGAATCTAAAATGATAGGCGGCATCGGAATTTGCGGTCGGGCTTTATGCTGTTGCGGCTTTCTGAAGGATTTTGCGTCCGTAACGATAGATATGGCAAAAGATCAAGATTTATCCTTAAACACCGCAAAGCTCTCAGGGGTTTGCGGAAGATTGCTTTGCTGCATAGCTTTTGAAAACGATTACTACAAAGAACTAAAAAACGGGCTGCCGCTCATCGGCGAAACTGTGTCTACGCCAAACGGCAAGGGCAAATTGGCTGCAATAGATTGTTTGAGGAGAATTTTGACGGTAGAGTTTGTCAGCCGGCAAGAAAAAGAGTTCAAGCAATTCCCCGTAGATGTCATAAAAAACTTAAACCCAAAAGATAAAAAAGACCAAATGGAGGTCAAATGAAAAAGTTCTATATCACAACACCGATATACTATATCAACGATGTGCCTCATATCGGTCATTGTTATACCACGATAGCAGCAGACATCATGGCAAGGTGGAAAACATTAAACGGCTATGACGTGCGTTTTGTTACGGGAACAGACGAACACGGTGCAAAGATGGCAAATGCAGCAAAAGAGAAGGGCAAAACCCCTCAAGAACTTGTCGATGAGATGAGTCAGAAGTTTAGAGAGGCTTGGGCGCTGCTAAAAATTACCAACACAGATTTTGTCCGCACAACTGAGGACAGGCATATTAAAAGCGTTCAAAAGATAGTCGGAAAACTTTATGACAAGGGCTTAATTTATAAGCACAAATATGAGGGTCTTTACTGCGTGGGCTGCGAGAAGTATTTGTCCCAAAAGGATCTCGACGAGCAAGGTCTTTGCCCTTATCACAAGACAAAACCTGTAGTCGGCTCTGAGGAGAACTATTTTTTCAAGCTTTCAAACTTTAGAGATGATATTCTTAAAAGAATCACAGACCCGTCACACAAGGAACATATAAGAATAGA
Organism: Candidatus Ectomicrobium neotermitis; assembly: GCA_031283745.1. Lineage (GTDB taxonomy): Bacteria > Elusimicrobiota > Endomicrobiia > Endomicrobiales > Endomicrobiaceae > Ectomicrobium > Ectomicrobium neotermitis. Next base: position 9,455 of record JAITBH010000131.1, read on the forward strand.
GCCGACAGAACGTAGAAACGAGATCATCGGCAAGCTCAACTTGGGTTTAGAGGACATCAGCATCTCCCGATCCACCCTTGACTGGGCAATTCCCCTGCCTTTTGACTCCGCTCAAACCATCTATGTTTGGGTAGACGCTTTGATAACCTACTTAACAGGCATTGGATTTTCTGATGATGAGAAAACTTTTGCGGAGTTCTGGCCGGCAGATATTCATCTTATGGCAAAGGACATTTTGTGGTTTCACAGTGTTATTTGGCCCGCACTTTTGACGGCAGCGGATTTGCCAATACCAAAGAATGTTTACTCGCACGGCTTTTTTACGATTGACGGAAACAAAATGTCTAAGTCTTTAGGAAATGTTATCTCCCCGCAAGAGTTGGTAGATAAGTTTGGTGTAGACCCTGCTCGTTATCTTGTGTCTACTCTCATACCTTTTGGACCCGACGGGGATATTTCTTGGACAGCTTTAATAGGCAAATATAATGAAGATTTGGCAAATAACTTGGGGAACTTGGTTTCAAGAACAATCAAATTAGCTCAGAAGAGTTTTGATCTAACTGTTCCCGAAACCTCAAAGGATCTTTCCTTAGCAAACAAGGTTGCTGATATTTTGGCGGGCGAGTTTGTCCCTGAGATGGATAACCTTTCCCTCCATAAAGCGTCAACTGCCCTTCAAAAATCTTTAACTCTCCTAAACCAGCAAATAGAAAACGATGCCCCCTGGAAACTTGCTAAAACAGACAAATCGGCTTTGGCAAACTGCATATGGTCATATTTGCAGGCAACAGATTTAATCGTTTTGCATTTCTTGCCCTTTATGCCTGATCTTGCAGCAACCATTTGGGATATAACCGGCGGCTCTGGAGATATTAAAGAGGCGGCAAAGAAGTATTTTGCCG
>JAITBH010000143.1 GCA_031283745.1 Candidatus Ectomicrobium neotermitis
ATCTGGATAGAAGGTTGAAGGAATATAACGGCATGACTGGCAAATCAAAAGAAAACATGTACCGATATTTGTTTTCTTGCGAGGTGAAAAATATGGCGGAAGTAGAAAAAGCCGTCAAAGAGAAATACAGCACCCTCCGTGAAGAAAAAAGCAAAGAAATATATTTTTTCAACTCCGACTTGTTTGACGGTTATGTCAAATTTATAAAAGCCAGCCGGTTTTTTGTCAAAGAGATTCTCGTGGAATATGGCACAAAAGAGATAGTAAAAATCGTCAAAAAGACAACCCCCACATTAAAGGAGAGGGGGCTATCAAGAAAAGAAATAATGCAGAAGGCGAAAAAAGTTAATAATGATGAGTTTTACACCAGATATGAAGACATTGCAAAAGAACTGTCGATGTATGACAAACAAATTTGGAAAGGCAAAGTTGTGTTTTGCAACTGCGACGATGCTGTTGATAAAAAAGAGAGCAATACATCGGCTTTTGCTCTATATTTTTTGCACCACTTCAAAGACCTTGAGTTAAAAAAGTTGATATGCACGCATTATGTCGGGACAATCGATCTGTTTAATCAGGGGGCAAAAGGGTATGTGTTTACAAAAGCCGGGTTTAAGGAATTTAAGGATTTTCCAAAATACTACACAGGCAGTTTTGATGATCCGCTGTCGCTGCAAATTCTAAAGGAAGAGGCTGATATTGTGTGCACAAATCCGCCGTTTTCAAGGGCGATAGACTATTGGCAAATCACTGTCGAAAGCGGGAAAAAGTTTATTTTTATATCGAACATATCGAATGCGATAAATACAGCATATATCCCCTATTTCAAAGACAATAAAGTATGGGCAGGCTACAATAGAGTGGATTATTTTCTTAATCCTAAAAAAGAGCTTGTGGATGCAGCGGGACACTGGTATACAAATGTTGCCATAAAGAACAGACCAAAATATAAACAATTGAAAATAATTCCCTTAAAAGCCATACCGTCGGAACATAAAAAATACGACGATTCCAAAACCTTAGTAGTGGACAAATGTTATATCCCCTCCGACTACAAAAAACCATTTGCCGTTTCCGCCCGTCCGATATTAAACGGCTTGTTAGAAAAGGGATATAGGATAGTCCAAGAAAAGAGATACACCCCTTATATAAACAGCAAGGAAAAGTTTGCGAGAGTTCTGGTGCAGAAAATTTAAGAGCTTGATAAGGAGAAAGTATGGATAAAACAACAGATGAAATAGCGGTGAGGCAACCGGGTTTTGTGCCCATTGATATTGCCCACGAAATATCGCTCCGATTAAAATTTTCGCCGGAGCAATTTGCCAAGATAAAAAAAGGTCTGGTATCCCATGCGATGGAAGAGAAATGGGAGATATTTTTTGAAAACGACTGGCTGTATTTTCATCGTTCTTGGACAGGGCATGGGATTTACAGGGCAAAAATAAGGAAAAGCCGCGACGGCGGATATTACATAAGCGAATTTTTGGCCGAGAGAAATGTAAAAAAATACAAAGTAACAGATGACAAGGAAGACATTGATAAATTTAAGTATTTGATATTTTGGGGTTTGCTCAAAGAGGATGTCAGGTCGACGCTTTTTAATAAAGTTGGAAGCGATATAAACAAAATAAGCTCAGCGTGGAGCACTTTTGGAAGCATGTTTATCTCTAAGTCAGATACCGAAAAATACAGTGCAAAAAACGATGACCTTGGCAAAGAGCAGGAATATACAAGAGACAATATAATAGAGAACCAGCGGCATTGGAGGAGGGAACTATACGGCTCATTTCATCTTGCACCAGAAAGCGACAATGTTGATGGGTTAAAAGCAGGTTGCAAATTAAGGCTTGCCGCAGAACCTGACAACAGAAATGACAGCTATGCGGTGGCGATTTATTATGGAGAACGCAAGCTTGGATATGTGCCGGCAGATTTAAGCGAAGGAATTAGCAAGTTGTTGAATTACGGACACAATGATGTTTTTGAGGCGGCAATTATAGAGATAGACGATAAAGCAAATTTAGATGAAAGGATATACATTGAAATAACAATAAAAGACAAAAAAGGGAGGAATGATTGAAAAGCACAGAGTTGATGTTTTATGTGGTTCGACACGGGCAGACAGTTTTTAATGTAACCGAGAATGTTCAAGGGTTTTCAGATTCGCCTTTGACACAAGAGGGGTTGGAGCAATCAAAGCGGGTTGGCAAAAATATGAAGGACATCAAATTTATATCGGCTTGGTCGGGAGATGCAAAAAGGCAGCAAATAACAATCAAAAATATAATGGCTGACAACCATGTGGCGCATACCTATTCAATACCTGAACTGCGGGAGTGGAATTTCGGGGGTTTTGAGACAGGCAAAAACGCTTATATGTGGGAAAAAATCTTAAAAAAACAGGGCATAAAGCTTGGGGCAGACGAAAATGTGCATGAATCTTTTAGGAAATGGATAATGGCAGTGGGGGATAGGGCTTTTGCCGATGGGATTTATGATGCAGACGAGACAAAAAAAGCTGAAAAATACGACGACATACTGCTGCGCGTCAAAACTGCTATGGACAAAATAACCACAACATCGCTTGGCATCTGCAAAGAGCAAAATATATCAACGGGAAATGTCTTGGTAGTTTCTTCGGGCTGCTTTATACGAACCATTTTGCTTGCCAGCGTCCCAGATGAACGTTTTGGGCGGGATATTTTCAATTGTTCGGTCTCAATTCTCAGATATTTTGATGGAAAATTTAGCCTAAAAACAGCCAACGATCTGAGTTTTTTGCGTTGAAAATCCTCCAAATTTGGGGTTTAGCGGCTTTCTTGACAATAGGGGAATAAAACGCTAAATTGCCAACTGAATTAACAATTTAACAGGTCAGAAAGAAGATGAAAAAAACCTTCCAATACACACTTGTATAAACGATTCTTTTTATTCTGCAAAAGAGAAATTTTATGAAAATCAATGACTTCGTGTCGCTTCCTACCTCCTACAATGACACAAAAATAAAGCTCCTTCCAAAAGACCCCCTCTGGATGTTCACTTATTGGGAAATCTCCCAAGAAACCAAGTCGCATTTCACTTCCAAGTATGCAAATAACATCTCATCGTTAGCGCTTAGAGTTTACGATGTGGCGGGTATTTCTTTTGATGGGTCAAACTTTAGCCGTTATTTTGACATCTGGATAAGTGAAAGTTCAGACCATTGGTATATAAATATAGGGGAATACAACAAAGTTTGGTGCGTTGAGGTAGGATATTTGCTCAGAGATGGCGGGTTTGCGACGGTAGCAAGGTCAAATTGTGTTCGTTTGCCCAAATATGGAATTTCCAATGTAGTAGATGATGAGGATAATTCATGGGCTTCAATTCATGTCACAGATAAAGCGATATTTGAACAAGTGGGAAATACTTCAACCACTACGGCAAAATTTACCCGCCAAGAGTGGGAGGATTATTTCGACTCTTATAAAATGCCTTCCAGTAAGTTTTTCAATATGCCTTCTTCAAGTTCAAGTTCAAGTTTCAGTTCCAGTTCCAAACCCTTTTCTTTTTACCCGCCTAAAAACACCGCAGAAAACAGTTTTTGGTTAAAAGCAGATATGGAAGTAACTATTTATGGTGCTACTGTTCCGGGTTCTACTCTTACAATTCAAGGGAAAGCTGTTCCATTGAAAAAAGATGGATCATTTCGCGTGAAATTCTATTTTTCTGACGGCGCCCAGCAGCATTTGGTAGAAGCGGTATCTTCCCATAAAGACAAATCTAAAAGAATTGTTTTTATCATTGATAAACAAACAAAATAATGGAGAACATTTATGGAACCTAAAGGTTATTGGTGTCTACAGTTGCACGCTCATCTTCCTTATGTAAGGCATCCGGATTATCCGGATTTCTTAGAGGAAGATTGGTTATATGAGGCTATATCAGAAACTTATTTACCGCTTTTGTCTGTTTTTGAGAAATTATCAGAGGACAATATCGATTTTAGGCTTACCATGACTATCACCCCAACCCTTGCTGGGATGTTAGCTGACCCTCTTTTACAATCAAGGTATTACAAAAGATTAAATTCCCACATTGAGCTTGCTCAAAAAGAGCTTGAACGCACCAAAAATTGCCCCGAATTTCTCCCAGCTGCTCAAATGTATAATGAACGTTTCACTGAATGTAAGAAAATCTGGGAAAAGTATGATGGGAATATACTCAATGGATTTAAGAAAATTCAGGATCAGGGAAAGCTTGAAATTATAACCTGCTGTGCAACTCACGGCTTTCTTCCTTTGATGTTAGATGAAAAAGCACAAAGGGCTCAAATAAAAACTGCTTGCAAGGATTATGAAAGACATTTTGGCAGACGGCCGAGAGGAATATGGCTTGCTGAGTGTGCTTATGATGTTGGTGTTGAGAAATTGTTGAAAGAAGAAGGGATTAGATTTTTCTTTATTGAAACGCATGGGATAATGTTTGGCCAGCCAAAACCTAAATATGGAGTTTTTGCACCCATTTATTGCCCCAATGGTGTGGCAGTATTTGCAAGAGATATGGAAACAGCGAGCCAAGTTTGGAGTGCTGATTCTGGTTATCCCGGCGACCCCGACTACAGAGAGTTTTATAGAGATTTGGGCTATGACTTAGAGTATGAATATGTAAAACCTTATCTTCATTCTGATGGAGTCCGGCGGAATACCAGCCTTAAATATCACAGGATTACGGGCAAAGTTCCGCTTGGAGAAAAGCAGCCTTATAATCCATGGAATGCCAGAGAAAAAGCTGCTCAGCATGCGGGCAATTTTGTTTTCAATAGAGCAAAACAGATAGAACATCTTTCTGGAGTTCTTGATAGAGATCCTCTCATAGTTTCAATGTATGACGCTGAGTTGTTTGGTCATTGGTGGTTTGAGGGTCCATCTTTTATCAATTACCTTTTTAGAAAAATGCACTACGATCAAAATATCATCAAACCAATTACCCCCATCGAATATCTCGACAAATATCCCGCAAATCAAATTGTTCAGCCTGCAAGTTCTTCGTGGGGCGATAAAGGTTATTTTGAAATTTGGCTAAACGCTTCAAACGATTACATATACAGGCACTTGCACAAAGCTGCAGATAGAATGATAGAGCTAACAAACAGATTCCCTTCTGCTGACGGTGTTTTGAAAAGAGCCTTAAATCAAGCCTCAAGAGAGTTGTTGCTTGCTCAGTCGTCGGATTGGGCTTTTATAATGTCGACAGGGACGATGGTTGAATATGCCCACAAAAGAACCAAAGAGCATATTTTGAATTTCACTCGCTTATACGATCAGATAAACAGCGATCAAATTGATGAGGGCAGGCTTACATACTTAGAGAACAAAAATAATATTTTCCCAAATATCGACTATACGGTTTACAAATAAAAGTTGTTCTAAACAGTAAAAAATCAAACCCCTGAATCGCCAAAAAGTTCAGGGGTTTTTTTTATGCAAAAAATGACAATGGATAAGATATGTCAACACTTTTTATAGTTCCAACTCCGATAGGAAACCTCGAGGACATCACTTTAAGAGCATTAAGAGTTCTTAAAGAGAGCGACATTATTGCTTGCGAGGACACGCGGCGAAGCTTGAAACTTCTCAACTATTTTGGAATTTCAAAACCTCTCATCAGTTTTTACTCCTACAATCAGCAATACAAAATCCCGCAGCTTATCGAGAAACTTTTAAGCGGCAAAAAAATCGCATTGATTTCAGACGGCGGGACACCTGCAATTTCTGATCCCGGTTGGCTTTTATTAAAAGAGGCCATAGACAAAGGAATAAAAACAGAGGTTTTGCCCGGTGCGTGTGCACTCACGACGGCTCTTGTTGGCTCGGGATTTAACACTGATGGTTTTGTTTTCTGCGGTTTTTTAAAGAGGAAGAAATCGAAAATAAAAAAGGAACTTGCCGAGGCAGGCGCTATGGGCAAGACAATAATTTTTTATGAATCTCCGCACAGGATAATTAAAACCTTAGAAATTTGCAGTGAGGTTTTTGGAGATGATGCTCCTGTTTGCATCGCAAGAGAGCTGACGAAAAGTTTTGAAGAGTTTATTAGAGGAAGTTGTGTTGAGGTGATAAAAAAGATGAAAGAAAAAGAAACTATTTTAGGCGAGATAACCGTCTTGATAGGTTTTTATCCCGCCCAAAAATTATAGACGCAAATAAGTCAAAAATCACTACCTTGTTTTTATCCAATTCAAAAGTCCACCCGCAAAAATCATTTCCTTTTGTCGTGCCGTTAAATCAAAGCAAACCTTCATTGTTTTGCTTGCCCCTTTTGCAAACAACTCGCTGTTTGAGGCGATGATCTTTTTTAGGTTGTCAAATTCCAGCTCATCATTTAAGTTTATCAGCTCATAGTCAGAACCATCGCCGAAAGTCAAAGGGATAATTCCAAAGTTTATTAAGTTGGCCAAATAAATACGGGCAAAGGATTTTGCTAAGACCACTCGTATCCCTAAAAATCTTGGGGCAAGGGCGGCGTGTTCTCTTGATGATCCTTGTCCATAATTTTCTCCCCCGACAATTATTCCGTTTGAGGTGCTTTTTGCTCGTAAAACAAAATCTTTGTCTACAGCTCCAAAAGTAAACTCAGAAATCTTAGGCAAGTTTGAGCGAAAAGGAAGCACCTTTGCACCCGCAGGCAAAATGTGGTCGGTAGAAATATTGTCTCCGACTTTCAAAATAGTTTTAACGATTAAGTTGTCCTCTAAGGTTGCAAATTCGGGCAAAGGTTTAATGTTTGGGCCTCGTATAATTTCAACTTTATCCCGCTTTGATGTTGGTTTTTGAAACTGCAAATCGTCGACATAAAACTTGCTTGGCATTTTTATGGTTGGTTTCTTTCCTAAAACTGCCTGAGGGCTTGAAATTTCTCCGCTCAAAGCGGCAGCCAAAGCTGTAGCGGGAGAACACAAAAACACTTTAGCGTCCTTCGTTCCGCTTCTGCCCTCAAAACTCCTATTAAAAGTTCTCAAAGAAACGCCTCCGCTTTTTGGAGATTGCCCCATACCGATACACGGCCCGCAGGCGCATTCCAAAACTCTTGCCCCGCTTTTGACGATATTTGCAAGATCTCCGCTCTCAGAGATCATCGAAAGAACTTGCCTTGAGCCGGGAGAAACAACCAAGCTGACATTTTTGTTTATCTTTTTGTTTTTTAAGACCTTTGAAAGCAAAAGCATATCGGCTAAAGATGAATTTGTGCAAGAGCCGATACAAACTTGGTCAACCTTGACTCCTTTAACATCCGCAACTTTCCTAACATTATCGGGGCTGTGAGGAAGCGAGATGAGAGGCTCAAGCACACTTAAATTTATCGTTATTTCCTCATCATAAGCAGCGTCTTTGTCAGCGATCAGTTGTTTCCAATCCTTTAGCCTGCCCTGCCTTTTTAGAAAATCTTTCGTTATCTCGTCTGAGGGAAATACACTTGTGGTAGCGCCCAGCTCTGCACCCATATTTGTGATGGTTGCTCTTTGAGGAATAGACAAAGTTTTTACTCCGCCGCCAGCAAATTCAAAAATTTTCCCACGTCCGCCTTTGACAGTTTTTAACCTCAAAATTTCCAATATGATGTCTTTTGCACTGCTCCAACCTTTTAACGAGCCGACTAAATTTACCTTAACGATCTGCGGCATAGTTATGTAGAAAGGCTCGCCTGCCATAGCACATGCAACATCTAAACCGCCCGCACCAAAAGCTAACATCCCAAGCCCTCCCGCAGTCGGAGTATGAGAGTCCGCCCCCAACAAAGTCTCAGACGGCACTCCAAATCTTTCAAGGTGAACCTGATGGCAAATTCCGTTTCCAGCGGGCGAAAAAATAATTCCATATTTTGCAGCTATGCTTTGGAGAAATTTGTGATCATCAGCGTTTTCAAACCCTGATTGTAGAGTGTTGTGGTCGACATAGCTCAAAGAAAGTTTTGTTTTAACTTTCGGTATTCCCATCGCCTCAAACTGCAAATAAGAAAGCGTCCCTGTAGCGTCTTGAGTTAATGTCTGATCAATTTTAATGGCAATTTCATTTCCTGTTTTTATTGTCCCGCTAACAAGATGGCTTGAAATAATTTTTTGTGAAACATTCATTTTGATACTCCTTTAATGGGGTTGTCTTTATGTGTCTGTGTAGATATAAAAAATCCATTTGATAAGAGAAAATGGTCTTTATAATTGTATGGTATAATCGTCTTATATGAATAACCATCCAACTTTATTCGGACTAAACAATACCAATCGTGATTTTTCTAATAAGGATGATTGGGGAAAAAATGTTTTTAATAATGCTTTCCCCGCATCATTATTATGTTATATGTTTTCTAAACAGATTAGACCAGTTTATCTATCCATTGATAAAGAGACTGGTAATGTTTTCCACTCCAAAATTAGCACAAAAGATGTTTTTGGCAAGAATCCATTTGACGATGATTTATTTTTTGCTTTTGAACACCAGTTTAGCCCTTACGAAACGCTTGTTTCGTCATCATTGCCGAGAATTGACTTGGTTCTCTCGCAAATGAAAAACGACTTATTAGATGTTGCTCTGCGAGGCATTGAAATAAAACTTACTGTTGTTCCAGATAATTCAACGACAGAAGAAAAAAAAGAAGACCAGAGTGCTGAAATTGTAGTTAGACCCGACACAATTGTTTATCTTGCTTTGTCCATTGCGAGAAATTTTACAAGCAACAAGGGTGAGTTAAAAAAACATCTTGTCTCTACGGGCGATAAAATATCAGACTGGAACGAACCAACGATAGTCGCTCCATTGATGAACGAAATAGTCCAGCCATTAAAAGGACTATTATGCCATACGGCAAACTTGCAAGAACCGCTATTGCTGCAACCAATTTGGCGAACAACAGGCAAGTCATTACAACTGGAAGATAATTGTTTAGATGCTTTTGTTTGGAGCAATTACGCAATGGCAATTCTATTTATTGATAATTCCTACAATGACAGTTCTTATAAAATTACCAGAGTGGCACGAGCTACCATTTGGCTTTTCAAGATGTTGTATGACTATGCAAAAACAGGAAAAATCAACCATGCTACAACAATACGCAACATAAACTTTGGGAGCCAAACTGATAAAGCGTTTGCTGTATCTGGCATCAAGACTATCAGCTATCTGCGGTCTGATGAACTACTAAACCCACGCGTTACTAAAAACGAGTTGAAAAATATAATTCTTGGAGGTGGACATAAAATGCTAAGTCCAGAGCGGAGATTTGATGCCGCCATTATGAGTAATGCATCGATTTTTGAGGGGAAAAATGATGCGTAATATGCGATACAGAGTTGTTGATTTATTTTCTGGAATAGGTGGCTTATCGCTTGGTCTACAAAACGCCGGCTTTGATGTTGTTTTGGCGGTAGATAACGGACAAGCGGTTATTGATATTTATGAAAAGAACTTTGACCACCCTATTGTGAAAGCGGACTTAAATGATGTTGAAGAATCCGTGAAATTACTAAAAAAATATTCGCCAGATATTGTTGTTGGTGGTCCGCCTTGTCAAGATTATTCGGCAGCAGGAAAAAGAGATGAAGAGGGGGGGCGTGCCAACTTAACTATTTCATTTGCAGAGATTGTTGGGAAAATAAAACCTCAGTATTTCATTATGGAGAATGTTGATATGATTGTTAAGTCAAAGCGATACAAGCAAGCGTTAGATATTTTTAGAAATTATGGCTATGGTTTAACAACAAAAACGCTTGATGCAAGTTTTTGCGGTGTCCCCCAAAAACGAAAACGACACTTTGTTATAGGGGCATTAAACCAAAGTGATAATTTTATGTTGAAACTTATTAACCGTAGAGTTGCCGATAAACCAATGACTATAAGAGATTATTTCGGCGATACACTTGGAATTGAGTTTTATTACAGACACCCACGCAACTACAACAGACGTGCTGTATTCAGTATTGATGAACCAAGCCCGACAATTCGTGGTGTAAACCGCCCAATTCCAGACGGCTACGAAACACATAAAAATGATGCTCATAATGATCTGAAATCAATTAGGCCATTGACGACAAAAGAACGTAGTTTTATACAGACTTTTCCGCCAGAGTTTGAATTGTTTGGTTCAAAAACAAATGTTGAACAAGCCATAGGCAACGCTGTGCCAGTCAATCTTGGCAAGTTTGTGGGCGATTGCTTAAACGAGTTTATAGAGTATGGTTGTGAGCAAGAACTAATTTTTATGT
>JAITBH010000146.1 GCA_031283745.1 Candidatus Ectomicrobium neotermitis
CCATCCGAATCGATGAGCCTCACTTGCGGAACCTTGATGAACTGGTTGATACGATACTTTTTGTTTTCGACGACACCCTCCTTTTGGCTTTCACCAGACAAAAAAAATAAGGGGCGGAATTTCCGCCCCTTTTTATGCAAAACATACATCTAAAAACCTTGTTTTATGTTTCATTTAGCCTTTTTCCTATTAGGTGAAGGCGAGCCGGGCGGCTTCTTTTTGTTGAAACTGAGGCGAGCATACCACAGCCCTCCTCTAAAGTCAAACCTCCTCAAAGAAAAAATATCACCGCTTCATAAATGTATTTGTTGACCAAATTGACAAATGGCTTTGCCATGTTCCCTCCATAATTTTTATCGTTTCTTTCCTGCAGGCATAAAAAAAACCGACTCAAGTTTGGGCCGGTTTTTTCTATTAACGATGTTTTTGCGGATTACTTCTTTTTTGCTACCGGTTTTTTTGCGACAGGCTTCTTTGCAACTTTTTTTACCGCTTTCTTGACTGCCGGTTTTTTCTTCGTGGGCATTGATGACTCCTTTTTAGCTCGTAGCTTTTTTTTCCCGCCAAAAAAAATGTCTTTCATTGACGAGATGTTGAGCAGTCAATAACAAAAGAGGATAAAAAAATCAAATTATTTTAAGTCTTGAGGAGTCTCACGAGGCGGTAAAGAGATGCTTCTCAACCCAAATAATCCTGAGATGATTGCCCCAACAAAATAAATTACCCAGATGTATGTGTAATAGGATCCAAAAGTTACAGCAATGCCCGCAACGATAAATGAAAAAGCGAAAATAATTAAACTCGCTTCAAGGTATTTCCATTTTGTGGGCATCAAATTATAAATGTAGGAAAGTTTGTATTCGTGTCGACGATGTTTGATATAGGAAGCAGCCAAAACGAAGAAGCCTATCGGGGAGATAAGCTGGCATAAAAGATGAATCAAAATCAGCTGCTCAGGTGCTCCGTTTGCAGCCCAAACAGCATCGTAAATAGTTATAGATCTATATGAGTAAAGTATCTTTGAAGACGATGCAAGTAAAGAATTGGTCAGCACAAAAATTATCCCCATAAAACAACCAACAGCATAAGCTGCAAACTTTTGGGACTTTGGTGCTCCGCTTGGAGTTGGCACCCAATGAAAAATTGCCACAAGAACCGAAGGTGCAATGAAAGCCATCAGAAAAAGTTGACGCAAAGAATTGATTATCATCGGCAAGGGATGAGGCCCTATGAAATTTTGGAGAGGTCGAGTTATAAAGTAAACGCCAAACATCGCAAAAGCAAATTCAAGTTTTCTAAAACCAATTTCGCCAAACATTATTGCCCGATATTTCCCAACTCGTCTAACTACCACAGCCATAAAAAAATACATCATACCCGACAGCAGTGGGAGAAAAACTGTGATAGCAAAATCAAAGTTCATTTAGTTCTCCTCTATAACGATTTTTTCAAATGTCTTTAATGTGTTCTCTAACAAAGAAGCTATTGTCATCGGGCCTACCCCGCCCGGCACAGGTGTCAAATAAATATCCATATCCTTAACACTTTCAAAATCCACATCACCCTTAATTTTTCCCTCGGCGTTTTTGCTTATCCCTACATCAATCACAACAGCGCCTTCTTTGACGAAGTCTCTGTTTATCAGCCCAGCCTTGCCAACAGCAGAAACAATAATGTCGGCTTTTTTGCATATCTCTTTTAAGTTTTGCGTTTTTGAGTGGGCTATCGTAACGGTAGCACCTTGCAAAAGGAGAAGGACGGCAATGGGCTTTCCAACTAAGTTCGACCTGCCTATCACGACAGCATTTTTTCCCTGCATTTGAATGTTTTGATTTTCTATCAATCCCATAATTCCTACTGGAGTGCAAGGAATTAAAAGAGATTGAAAAATTGCCTCTTGGGGATTTTTTGCCAGCATCAGCCTGCCCGCATTATAAGGATGGAGACCGTCTACATCTTTTGAGGGTTTTATAGCCCTTATGCAGTCATTAGACATTTCATCTTGAGGGAGAGGAAGCTGTAGCAAGACGGCGCTAACAGACCTATCACGGTTTAAGGTTTCTATCTGGGCTATGATTTCGTCTTTCGTGGAACTTTGCGGGAGGTTAAAGTGAAGGGATTTGATGCCGACTTCTTGGCAAGCTTTGATTTTTGAGGCTATGTAAACCTTGCTCGATGGGTCATCGCCTACAAGAATTGTTGCAAGGCAGGGAGTAAATGAGGTCAATGATGTGATTTTTTGGACGCGTTTTCTGATTTCTTCTTTTTTTGCTGCAGCAACCTTCTTTCCATCAATAAGTATCATTGCGGCTCCCTTTTTTTCAAGTTTTAGAGCGGAAGGAGAGGGATTCGAACCCCCGGTAGGATTTCCCCTACTCCAGTTTTCAAGACTGGCGCCATCAACCACTCGGCCATCCTTCCTTTTTGCTGTTTTGAGACATTTTTGGTGCTTTTTTAGTCAAACTGGGGCGATTATATCAAATTTGCCCTACCCTCAAACTGACCCCAAAAGCCCCCTTTTTTGCTGTTTTATAGGTATTTTTATTTTCTTGACGGGTTCTATAGCTAAAGAGTATAATCGCCTTCACATCCTCGAACAGAAAATAGCCAAATTTAGTTGATTTTTGAGAGCTTTTTAGGGGTTCTGGTTTTGGGAATAAAATTTAAGAAAGGAGTTACTTTATGTTATCAAAGATGTTTTTTAAGAAGGTCATTGCCGTTTGTGTCCTGATGATTGGGATAGGCGGGTCGGCCATTGCAAGTGAAGCTAATCTCATTGTCCCCGATTTATCTCAAGTTGACTTTTTAGGTGGCGCCATTTCAGGAAGCTCGTTGCTAACAACGGGCTTTTTAGTTTGTATTTTCGGTCTACTTTTCGGCATTTATCACTTCACAGGCATCAAAAACCTCCCAGCACATAAATCCATGCGGGACATTTCCGAACTCATCTATGAAACCTGCAAAACCTACCTCATCACTCAAGGCAAGTTCATCATCATTTTAGAGGCTTTCTTGGCTCTGATAATAATAATCTACTTCGGTCTTTTACAGCATTTTGATGCCATAAGAGTCATAACCATAGTTTTTTGCAGCATTGTGGGTATTGTCGGCAGCTACACTGTGGCTTGGTTTGGTATGAGAATAAATACTTTTGCCAATTCAAGAACTGCCTTTGCCAGCTTAAAAGGCAAACCTTTCCCACTTTATGCAATACCGCTAAGAGCAGGGATGAGCATCGGTATGCTTTTGATAAGCATTGAGCTATTTATAATGCTCATAATTTTGCTCTTTATCCCCAGAGATTTTGCGGGGGCATGCTTTATAGGTTTTGCCATAGGCGAATCTTTAGGCGCCTCGGTCTTGAGAATTGCCGGCGGAATTTTTACAAAGATTGCCGACATTGGCTCTGACCTGATGAAAATCGTTTTCAATATCAAAGAAGACGATGCCAGAAATCCGGGAGTTATTGCAGACTGCACAGGCGACAATGCTGGAGATTCTGTAGGTCCTACGGCAGACGGATTTGAAACTTATGGTGTTACGGGTGTTGCTTTGATTACCTTTATAATTTTGGCAGTCGGAGACCCAACCATCCAAGTTCAGTTGCTGGTTTGGATTTTCGTGATGCGTTTGTTGATGTTGCTGGCCAGTGCAATTTCTTATGCCATCAACGGTGCATGGGCTAAACTAAAGTATTCGGCGGCAGACAAACTTAACTATGAAGCCCCTTTGACGAGCCTTGTCTGGATTACCTCCATAGTTTCAATCACATT